>JAAZFB010000061.1 GCA_012511915.1 Clostridiaceae bacterium | reverse complement strand
CTATAAACAAGGAATTGAAAACGGGGTCAAAGGGTTAAGAATTATAAGTTCCGATGAATTAAGGCGCTTAGAACCGAATATAACCGACGATGCAATTTGTGCGCTTTTTGCACCGAGCGGAGCGATTGTGTGTCCTTATGAACTTTGCATTGCAGCCATTGGCAATGCAATGGATAACGGTACGGATTTAAAACTGAATTTTGAGGTTTTGGATATTAAATATGAGAGTGGTTGCTACGAAATCATTTCTGAATATGAAACAATCAGGTCAAAATATGTTATAAATGCTGCCGGAATATATTCTGACAGCATAGCAGGCTTTATCGGAGATAAATCTTTTAATATTCACCCAAGACGGGGAGAATATATTTTGCTTGATAAGGAATGTGGGGAGATACTAACGCATACAATCTTTAGAACACCCACCATTATGGGAAAAGGAATTCTTGTGACGCCGACGGTAGACGGGAATTTGTTAGCAGGGCCTACCTCCGTTGATATGGACGATAAGGAAAATAACGAAACAACAAGCGAGGGATTTTCAAAAATCATCGAGGAGGCGAGCGAAAATCTTAAAAATATATCGTTTTCAAAGACAATAACCTCCTTTTGCGGATTAAGAGCGGTCGGAGAAACAAATGATTTTATTATTAACTCACCTGAAGACGGGTTTATCAATGTGGCCGGAATTGATTCTCCAGGTCTTTCGGCATCGCCTGCCATAGCGGAATATATTATAGAAATTCTGAATAAGCAGGGTTTGGAGCTAAATGAAAACAAAAGCTTTAATCCGATAAGAAAGCCATCTCATTATTTTAGAGAGGCAATCCTTGAGGAAAAGAACAGAATGATCAAAGAAAATCCTGTCTATGGAAAAATAATATGCAGATGTGAAACAGTAAGCGAGGGAGAAATAATCGAGGCAATACATAAAAATCCGGGAGCGTCTGATATTGACGGAATTAAGAGGAGAACACGTTCCGGTATGGGCAGATGTCAGGGAGGGTTTTGCTTGCCTCATGTGGTAGAAATTCTTGCGCGTGAGCTTGATGTGCCTTATGAAAGAATTACAAAGTCTGGTAAAGGCTCAAAAGTTGTATGCGGACGAACAAAGGGGAAAAAATAATGACCGATTTAGTCATAATAGGCGGTGGACCAGCCGGAATGAGCGCGGCGGTAAAAGCATATGAAAACGGTATTCATGATATTTTGATACTTGAACGAGATGAGCATTTAGGTGGAATTTTACAACAGTGTATACATAACGGCTTCGGACTTCATAAATTCGGAGAAGATCTGACAGGATCGGAATACGCAAATAAATATGAAAAAAAAGTAGAAGAATATAAAATTCCGGTTAAGATTAATACAATGGTGCTTAATATTACTGAGGATAAGACAATAACCGCAACAAACGAACAAGAGGGTTTATTTATTATAAAAACAAAAGCAATTATTCTTGCAATGGGCTGCAGAGAGCGCTCAAAGGGTGCGCTGAATATTGCAGGCAGCAGGCCTGCCGGGATTTATTGTGCAGGAACGGCACAAAAGTTAGTAAATATGAAAGGATATATGCCAGGTGAAAATGTTGTGATTCTCGGTTCAGGCGATATTGGTCTTATAATGGCACGTAGAATGACACTTGAGGGTGCAAAGGTTCATGCGGTATGCGAGATTATGCCATATTCGGGTGGACTTGCAAGGAATATCATTCAGTGTCTGGATGATTTTGATATTCCGCTTAAACTTAGCCATACGGTTGTAAAAATACACGGGAAAGAGCAACTTGAGGGAGTTACAATTGCAAAGGTAGACGAAAATAGAAAACCGATACAAGATACATTTGAATATATACCTTGTGATACACTCCTTTTATCGGTTGGATTGATTCCGGAAAATGAGCTTACAAAAGGTGCTGCTATTGATATTGACAAAATAACAAACGGTGCAACGGTT
>JAAZFB010000596.1 GCA_012511915.1 Clostridiaceae bacterium | reverse complement strand
TACTTAGATAATGCTACGCTGAGCGTTGATAAAAGCGAGTTTATAATAGGAGAGAGTGCACGAGCTTCGGTGATTGCTCTGAGGAGTGATAATTCGGTGGCTGATGTGTCGGTAGAGTATTCGAGTAGTGACCCGAATATTGCTTCTATTGATCCGGGAAACGGGCAAATTATAGCCGTTTCACCCGGTGAAGTTAAAATTACTGCAACAGTAACAGAAAAAAGCGTTACCGTACAGGACAGTATAATGATTAGAATCGGTCATTTTAATGCACCGGGTAATGGTCATCTGCAAATAGCCGCGTCAGATTTTGCAGGTCAAGAGGTTCATGGGGTCAGTGTTGTAGGTGATGAATTTACACCATCTTTTGAAATAAATGTACGGGAACAATACCCGGTTGGTACGGAGTTTAAAATTACAGCAACAGAGGCCGACGGAAAAACATTTCAGTACTGGAGAGACGAGGCTTCAAATAGAATTATATCCACTTCAGACACATACACATTCCGGATTGGGAGCGATACACACATTACTGCAGTATATAATAACGACGAAAGCGGAATGCTTGTACAGTTTATAGATAGAAATGGCAAGGTAATTCAAAGCGATTATTTAAATGATTCAACAACTTCGGTAAAGGCGCCTCCGCCATTTTCTGTGGGATATGATTTCAATGCATGGAAAGCCGGCAATCTATCAATTAGAAGTGGTGAATTGGTAACAAGCATTACAGTTGGTTCAAAAGACACGTTTTTCTTTGCTGATTATTCTAAATCAGATATTTTATACAATATTGAAATAAGCGGAAGCAATGAAGACAGAACTGTGTCGCTTAAATATGATGAACCTGTTACGGTTACGGCACCGGATTCTTCCGACGGCAAATCATTTGCCTACTGGTTAAGAAACGGTAGGATAACAAGTTATAATCCAATTTACAGCTTTTATGTATGGGATAATACTTCAGTAAGCGCTGTATATACTCATGATGGAGAAAACTTGTTTCCGCTGCCACAAATAATTATGGATACTGTAAAACCGGACACGGACAGAGTTATGTTTGCCGCGGAACGCACAATACCTGAAGGTTTCAAGTTGGTTGAATGTGGAATATTACTAACCGACGAAACTGCTTATGCTACACCTGAACTGTTTGACTTAAATATACCAAACGCCATTAAAGCCATTTCACAATCAAAGAAAGAAAACAGCCAGTTCACTATACGTTTCGATGACTTAGAGGGGACTTGGTATGCAAGAGCGTATCTTATATATGAGGAAACAGAAATGGGGTCATTCAAAATAGTTTATAGCAATATTGTAAACGGTGCTTCTCTTTAGGTGATTTCGGTTGAACAGAGTAAAGGATGGCACATATTCCGTCAGATTAGTATAGGAGGAAAAAATGCTTATAAAATTATTCAAAACAAATTTGGTCAAAGCAACATCAATTATATTGGTGTTAGTATTTATGTTTTCATCCATACACCCATGCATAGCTCAAAATCCGGAAGATGAAGCTGCATATTCAGGCTCGCTTATACAATTCGAGTTTAACCGCGCTGCGGCATATCCTATGGATACTACATATGAGGACACGGATAACACTTGGAGATTTGTTGCAAACAGCAGCGGATGGACGCCGACGGATAGCAAATCATACAATACAAATCCATCAAATTACGATGGAATGCAGCTTCATTTCGGGGATAAAAACCAAAGATATTGGATGGTTTTTGAGCTCAATATTCCCTATGCGGGAAAGTACCGTGTAAATATGTCTCATAAAGCGAATAAAAACGGTGCAAGCTCTTATATGTTTTTTTTCCCCGAGACAGAGGATATTGAGTCACAATTAAATGAAGAAAACAGAATAGGAATGGTAAATTATTACAGTAGTGAGTTTCAAGAAAAAGTAGATACGGAGCTTACGGATATTACTGTCACAAGCAGCGGGAAGTATTTCATTGCAATACAATATATTGCTTCCAGCTCACGTCTTTTTATGTATCCGGGTGTGCTTACACTGGACGGTACCGTACTTGATAATGTTTGCTTATTGTTAGAGGATGATGCAATCGGACCGGGAGAAACTGTTACTGCGAGTATGACCGCTCAACTATCAAGCGGGGAAGCGGTAAATTTGGATTCTGTCGAAGTTTTATATTCCAGCTCTGAACCGGCGATAGCGGCAATAGATAGCGATACCGGAGCTATTACCGGAATAAGTGAAGGGGAGACTGAAATTTCGGTAACTGTAGCATCAGACAATATATCAATTACCGAAAGCAAAACTTTGCGGGTTGCCGAGGATTATTCGGTAAAGAGTATTAAGCTATCATATCCCGATACAATGTATGTAGGAAACCAATATCAGTTAGAATTAAGTGCATTATTGACCAATAATGAGTTGCGTTCAATTCCGATTCAAGAGGCAGAGGTTGAGCTGATAAGTTCTGAGCCGGAAAACGTTGTTACAATTAATGACAATGGACTTGTATCAGCTGATAATTTAGGTGCTGCCGTGATATCTGTGAAAACAACCTATCGCGGAAAGGCACTGGAAAGCGAATCAGTCATACTGAGAGTTACCCAACTGCATTCATCAGAATTTTCTTATTTATATAATTTCTGGTATCAGGCTTATGTAGGCGATATTTCAAAAAACGGCAGAGAATATACAGATTATTCTAAAACACGGCTTTGGGCTTACGTTGAAGATACTTCCACGGTGTCAAGTTCATCCGGTACGGCAATAGATATTTTAACTGCTAATATGCAAATAGTCTTAAAAAAGGATGAGTGGTTTACATTTAAAATAAATGTACCCGAAGAGGGTAAGTATAATGCTTTGTTTGATTATAGTGCGGGCAAAAACCGCGGTATTATAGATTTTTATATTGCTCCCTTACCCGAAGATATTTCTAAAGAAACTATTGAGTCAAATATCAATGATAAAAATAAAATTGCATCGGTTGATATGTATAATTCCGAGTCAATAAAAGCTTCTGATGAATTGGCTGATATAAACTTTGAAAAACCCGGGGAATATCTTCTGATACTGTACTCTGCGGATAAAAACGCCAGCTCATCAAATTACTATATGTTTCCGATATCACTCCGTTTTGAGGGTTTAAATGCATTAAAAAGCATAGAATTATCTCTTGATAATAGTTCTAATGAGATAGAAATCGGTAATAGTACACGGCTGAAATATTCAGGAACGCTTGTTGACGGGACAGAAACTGCATTGACTGACGGTAATGTGAAGCTTGTATTCACAAGTTTTAACCCGCAAATAGCTTCTGTGGACAAGGATGGTATAATTTC
>JAAZFB010000595.1 GCA_012511915.1 Clostridiaceae bacterium | reverse complement strand
TATTTAGTTTTATTCAGGGGGTTGACCAGTTGGAACAACAAAAAAAGTTAGTCGAGGAAATAACATCAAGGGATGTTGATTTTTCGAAATGGTATACAGATATAGTAAAAAAGGCTGAGCTTATCGAGTATTCAAGCGTAAAGGGTTGTATGGTAATCCGTCCTAACGGGTATGCCATATGGGAAAACATACAGGCTAATCTTGATGCGCGTTTTAAAAAGACGGGGCATCAAAATGTTTATATGCCGCTTTTTATACCTGAGGGATTGTTGCAGAAAGAAAAAGACCATGTAGAAGGTTTTGCACCTGAAGTAGCATGGGTTACGCATGGAGGAGAGCAAGAGCTTGCTGAACGATTGTGTGTGCGCCCTACTTCAGAAACGCTTTTTTGCGAGCACTATTCAAATATTATTCACTCGTACAGGGATCTGCCGAAACTATATAATCAATGGTGCAGTGTTGTAAGGTGGGAAAAAACAACACGTCCTTTTTTACGTTCCCTTGAATTTTTATGGCAGGAAGGGCATACTGCCCATTCTAGCGAGGCGGATGCCCGCGAAGAGACTTTAAAAATGCTGAACGTGTATGAAGCTTTTTGCCGTGAGGCACTGGCAATACCGGTTATCAAAGGCAGAAAAACCGAAAAAGAGAAGTTTGCAGGTGCCGTTGAAACATATACAATTGAAAGTCTAATGCATGATGCAAGGGCGTTGCAATCAGGGACCAGTCACTACTTTGGTGACGGTTTTGCTAAAGCTTTCGGCATTACCTATACTGACAAAAATAACGAAATTCAATATGTACATCAAACGTCTTGGGGTGTTTCTACCCGTCTAATCGGTGCAATAATTATGGTCCACGGTGATGACAGCGGGCTTGTTTTGCCGCCTGTTATTGCACCTGTTCAGCTTGTTATCATACCCATTGCCATGCACAAAGAGGGTGTTTTGGAAAAAGCAAAGCAAATCCAAGCCAAGTTGTCTGAGTTTCGTATAAAGTTAGATGATACCGATAATTCGCCCGGTTGGAAGTTTGCCGAGCATGAAATGATAGGCGTTCCGCTGCGGCTTGAAATTGGGCCTAAGGATATTGCGAATAATCAAGCGGTTTTAGTACGGCGGGATACAAGGGAAAAACTTGCCGTTTCGTTAGATAATATTGAAAATGAGGTAAAAGCCATACTTGATAGCATACAAAACGATATGCTGACCCGTGCCGAGGACTTTCTTAGAGCGCATATTTATAATGTAACAGATTTTGAGGGCTTGAAAAGATATGCGGTTGAAAAACCCGGTTTGTATAAGGCAATGTGGTGCGGTGATGAGGCTTGTGAAGAGACAATAAAAGAACAGACACAGCTTACATCACGTTGTATTCCCTTTGAACAAGAAGCACTATCCGATAATTGTGTTTGCTGTGGCAAAAAGGCCCGGCACCTTGTTTATTGGGGAAAAGCATATTAAATGAAATTTGATATTTATCGTTTCGATAGTGTTACCTCTACAAATTCGTTGTTAAAAGAGGGGGATTACCCCATCGGCGCGGTAGCCTTTGCTAAAAGTCAAACACACGGTCGTGGAAGAGGGGGAAAGAGTTTTATCTCACCCCCGAGCGGGCTATATATGAGTGCGGTTGTTGGCTTTGGTTCTGTTTTGGAAAAACTTTTTATACCGATTAAAATAGCAGTTTTGGTCAGTGACGTGCTGTCTAAATATGTAACTTGTGAAATAAAATGGCCCAATGATATTTTGACCGAAGGTAAAAAACTGTGCGGAATATTATGTGAATCATATAACAATAAGGTTGTATTTGGGATAGGGATAAATGTAAATACAAAACCACATTATTTTGCCGAAAATAATTTGCCGTATGCCACCTCACTTTTTGCAGCAACAAGTGTTTTATATGACATAGACGATATTTTTAATCAAATTCTTCGGGCATTGACCAACCATCAGTCCCAAGCGGATATTATAAACAGATACAAAGAAAAATGCTTAATGCTTGGCAAAGAAATAACAGTTAAGCAAGGTGATAATATATATAACGCACTTGCTGTTGACATAACGGCTAACGGTGAGCTTGTTGTTTTGGCAGACGGGCAACAGAAAATAATAAATTCCGGTGAAGTATCAGTGCGGAGTTATACTATTAAGGGAAAATATGATGTTTGAAAGGAAGGAAACCTCATGACCAATATCGTTAGTTTTCCGGGCTTTGGGTTAACCCTTAGCTTAAAC
>JAAZFB010000594.1 GCA_012511915.1 Clostridiaceae bacterium | reverse complement strand
CTCCTGCTCCGCCTCTATTTGTGCAAGTGTTCTCACGCTCTGTTTGTTGTCGGAATTTATAAGGTCCATTATGTCTATAAGTATATCCCCGTCGTGCTTTTTCATACCGCTGCGCCGCCTTTCCGTGTTTTGCTTGTAACCGCTTCCCCAAAGTTGCGGTATTTTAGCGGGTGCTCCGTGAACAATTCCACCATAAGGCTTGCGCCGGCCTTTAGTCCGTCAAGGTATCCCAAATCATACTCAGCCCCTACAAACTCTAAAAATGTACTTACCTTTACCGCATTATCACCGCATAGGGTGCTTTTGGTTACCTCAAAAAGCTGTTTTTCCTCTTGTCTTATAATTTCCTCGTTATCTTCATCGGGTCGGTTGCCTGCTCCCTGCAGAAAAGCCATAACGTGTGCTAAATTTTTCATAATGTGGTCCCATCCTTTCGTTTGTTTTATAGTTTACGGTCCATTTATTTTATCGCATTTTACAAATCTTTCGTTTTTATTGACTTTGGAGCGGGGCTGTGGTATATTATTTATGTACCCCGCTCCGGCGGTGTGCTGCTCATACTTTGCTTGGTCGGCTGTAGTATGGGCTTTTCTTATGCAACGCTAAACCTTCTTGTAACCGTTTCTTTTGTGTATTGGTTGTATAGGTCTTGGTGTGTCTTTTTAAAGGCTGTGGTGTCAAAACGGCTGCTTTTAACGGTGCTGTACCTTACTTTGAAAATGTCGACCATCATTTCTTCCGTTCCTCTTGCGGTCATTTCTGCTTTTATAATGTCCTCGATTGCTGTAATCTCCGCCTCCAATTCCTCCGCCATTACTTTAAGCTCCTTTAACTCTCTGACCTTGCTTGTCAATTCGGTTGTACTCATTCTCAAAACTCCTTTTTTATTAGTGTTAAGGTTACCTGCAGGCGGTCAAGTCATCTTCTCGGCTATACCTCCGTCGCTTTGGAGCACCTCACGAGTATATGGGCTTGTCTTTCATAATACTTTCGGTATTATCGCCTGCTCCGTATCAACCTTACAAGCATATTATACACGATATTGCGTGTATAATCAATATGTAATATTGCACGATTATGCGTGTTCATATTTGTGCATATTATACTCTTTATTTCGTGCATAATGTATGTTATACTATGTTAAATAAGAGAAAGGGTGAAGTGTTAATGCCTATTAAATACGATAAACTGCTTGCTTTGCTGAAGGAAAAGGGGTATACAACTTATAAAATAAGAAAAGATAACCTAATAAGCCAATCAGCTTGGCAAAAAATCCGCACAGGGAGCGGAGATATTGATACCCGCACGATATCCAGACTGTGCAGCGTTTTAAATTGTCAACCCGGCGATATTATGGAGTATGTCGGTGGGGAAGATTGATATTAAAAAAGCGGTCTATTTTGTGACCGTTTTTCTCTGTCTTTTAATATAAACCACTTGACAAATGCTATCATATATGCTATCATATACACATACAAAGGAGTTGAGCAAATGGACATTGTCTATAAAAAACAACCCGAAAAATATTTGAAGAAAACCGACAAAAACACTTACAACAAACTAATCAAGGCAATTGAGGGATTGACAGAGTGAGAGAGTGATATAATATAACTGCAGGGCAGCGACTTGTACAGACTGAAAATTTATCACTACCGCATAATATTTGCATATAATAGCAATGATAATATTATAACCATTGAGGAAATTAATTCGAGAGGAGATGTTTATAAATGAACAAACAAGACTTTGAAGCAAAATTAAATAATATCCCGGTCGCAGAGCCGGATGAGCAGGACAGGGAGGCAATTAAAAGAATAGCCAAAAGCAAGGCCCAGTCCACCGTATCTCACGAACAACTAAAGGCGGAGATAGAATACAGCGGAAAGATTTCCCTAAGATTGCCTAAAACCTTGCATAAAGACTTGATAAACAATGCGAAGAATGAAGGGGTATCCCTTAACCAATATGTGTTATACAAACTAAGTCATTAAAACTATCTCTTGGGGGTTGCTATGGGGTCTGCGGACAAACTTGTGTAGGTAATATTCGACAATCTACGTTGGTCAAGAAATAGTAGGTTTAAAGTTAATACATTTGGTCAATACTATCATTGGCTTTTACCACAAGACAGGATAGGGCAACGCAGGAGTGCGACCCGAGCGGTCTTATGGCTTTTACACTAAACCGGGTGGCTTTGGCTGTCCGGTTTTTTCATCCGGTTTAGGAAAAACCAATGCGATAAACTCCTGCGGCAGCAGCCGACGCTTATGCGCTTTTGCCGTTTAGGATAGCAAGCTGGCTGATAACAATATCCCAGTTCTTGTATCTCTGCGTCCATTTTTTAGTGATATTCTGTGATGCAAGATACAGCATTTTTTTAAGACTTTCATCGGTTGGGAAAACAGCCTTGGTTTTGGTTACTTTTCTGAATTGTCTGTGCAAGCCTTCAATAATATTCGTTGTATATATTATCTTACGGATTTCAACGGGATATGCAAAAAATGTTGATAAAATATCCCAATTGTCTTCCCATTTTACGGCAGACGGATATTCCTTTTGCCATTTTTCCTTGAAATCCATAAGCTTTTCAAGTGCCGCTTCTTCATTGACAGCACCATAGACCAGTTTTAAATCAGCGACAAATTCCTTGATATGCTTGTAGGAAACATATTTCGTTGTTGCTCTGATTTGGTGAATAACACAACGTTGTATCCCGGCAGAAGGATATGCTGATTCTATCGCTTTACGAGAGCCGGAAAGCACCTCAAAACAGAACAAATCAACGTTTTTTACACCTCTGCTCTTTAGCTCATTAAGAACACCGAGCCAGAATTTACTGCTCTCGTTACCGCCCACCCATATGCCGAGGATTTCTTTATAGCCATCCTCATTCACTCCGAGAACCACATATGCCGCTTTTGATACAATCTGATGATTCTCACGGATTTTGTAATGAATGGCGTCCATGAAAACGAAGGGGTAATATTCATTCAGCGGACGCTGCTGCCATTCATTGACCTGCGGCATTATTTTCTCTGAAATCTTGCTTACAAGCTCAGAGGAAATCTCAATATCATATAAATCCTTTATCTGCTCTTGTATATCACGTGTAGACATTCCGTGTGCGTAAAGCGATAATATTTTTTCCTCTAACCCATCCGCATTACGCTGATATTTTTGAATTATCTGCGGCTCGTACTCACCTTTCCTGTCACGTGGGACTGATATTTCCACCTCGCCGAGTTCTGTTTTGATTTTACGTTTTGTAGAGCCGTTACGGTAATTCTTATCCTCGTTGCTTTCTGTGCGTTCATGTCGGTCGTACCCTAATTTTTCGTCAATTTCGCACTGAAGTACTTCGTTCATCACATCCGCACACATAGATTTGATGCTTTCCATAATGTCACCGGTTGATTTGAAGTCCTCGCTTTTTACAAATTCCTTAATTAATTCCTTTGGTATTTTCATGTCGAAAAAACCTCCTTGACAAAAATTTTTATATCCTAATTCTTGCCAAGAAGGTTGTTTTTTATTCCTATTTACACAACTTTTTCCGCGCCGTCTTGCTATGTCGGCAGCCCTTTTGTTTTGTCCCTGTGCGTTGGCTCTGTTCGCCCCTGTGGTGTTTTAAGCGCTTATCTTTGTAAAGCTATAATCAATACATAAAACGTCTTAAATCGCAAATTTAGGGCATATACAGCAAAAGGAGCGGGATGGCCGCTCCAATCGTTATTTAATGTCCTGCTTTTTAAACGGTATCACATTTGTATGTTTCGGCTTTGTGGGTTGTAGCCTTTCTCTAAATTCTGTTATGCCTATCATTATAAACTTTTCAAAACCTTCTGAGATGCTTTCTTGCAATGCTTCATACGTTATGCTGCCATACAAGCATTTAAAGCGGTTTATCTCGTTATATAGCGTATCGCTAACAGGGAATGTTATTTCCTTCATGCTATCTGACCCCCTCTGCTTCCATTGATAAATTAGCAAATATTTTTACTATATCGTTGGCCATCTGCAGGGCGATTTTATTACTAATGCCTTTTATATTATCATTCAAAACTTGCATGATGCTTTCGGGGTCGGCGGTGGACCCTTCAAAATGATTAATGATTTCTATGTTTGGCACTGTAACACTAAACCCTTTTAAAATATTTGATATGGCGTTATTTACAGGCTCTACAGCACGTCCAACAATCCCACCGTTTGCAAAAGGAGTAACCCCTAACATCTGCCCCGCTTTTTCCCAAAGTGATATAGCACGGTCTTTTTTGCCGCTTGACAGCGGTATTATTGCCTCGGGACCTGCTTCGCCCATCAGCGCCACGGTCGGACGGTCTATAATATTTCCGTTGGCGTTTGGTAAAGCGTTAACTTGCGCGCCTCGAGGCGGTGAGCCTGTTTGGTTATAAATAACTTCAACCTTTATCTTTTTTTCGCTTGGCAGGCTTGAAAGTTCGCTGTTCAAAGCCCCTACCTTAGCCGCCGCTTCTTGTAATGGTGCTGCTATTTCGCCCATAGTCTTTTTTAACAAGGCTTGTTTTTCCTCTGCCGTACCTGTGTTTGTTGCAAAGTCGGGGAGTATATCATTTATGCCGCTTAGCGTTTGCTCTGATAATTTTCCGTTGTTTGCAAGCTCTGCACTTGCCCCGGCAAGGGTAGTTATTTTTTCTGCCCCGTCGGTTAAATTGGCGCCATATTCTAACTGTATGAGCGTTGTTGCAGCTGTATAATAGTCCTCAAGGCTCTTTTTAGCCGTTGCTAATTTGTCACTGCTGTCCTCGTACTGTTTCAGCAAATCGCCTGTTTTCTTGCCTAAGTCCACAATTTCAAAGCCTATACCTGCGAAGCCGGCACCACTATAATCATAGTCGAACCCAAGGGTTTTAGCAAGCTCATTAGCCTTTTTTATTAGTTCGTTGGCTTTCTCCGTGCTTGCCTGCATATCCTCTACAAATCCGTTGCTATTTTCGTTAGCTTTATTCCCCTTTTCCCACTCTGTTTGAATATCTGTTAAGCCCTGCCGTAGCTTGTGAGCGGTTGTCCATTGCTCCTCGAGTTTTTGCGTTTGCTCTGATAATATGCCTATTTCCTCTTGCAACTGTGGCACCCTTGCCTTGGTGTCCTCGACTTGTTGGGTCAGCTTCATTTTTTCCTTGGTTTCCATTAGCTGTATTTCTTTTTCGATAAGCCCTAACCGCTCTTTTACCTTACCGTTCTCTGCATCATACTGAGAAATAATATCCGGGAAAGTCTGTTGCAGTATGGAGGCAATACCTAATAACCGCTCTTGTTGGTATGCAAGTTCTTCACTTGGGATTCTACCGTTTTCAATTGCCTGTGAAAGGGCTTTGTATTCGCCTACAAGGTCTTTTGTTGCTCCGCTTGCAGCGGTGAATGCCTCATAGTCCTTAACGCCATCCCTTAAATTTTGCCCTATTTTTGCAAGTTCCTTTTGTTGTGTCTTGCGGTAATCTATCAAACTATATACCCATTCGCCAAATGCTTCCCCGCCGATATATCCGCCAATTCCCCCGATTGCTCCGCCTATTAACGAACCTATGCCGGGGGCTATTGCTGTGCCTGCCAAGGCACCCAGTTTTGCCCCCGCTAAACTTGCGCCAAAGCCGCCAACTTGTTTTACTGTTTCTTTTTTCTTATCCTCTGCACTCGCTATTGATAACCCCGCAAATGCAAGTCCTAACCAATTGCCTTTAAAGAATTTACCAACCTTGCCAAGCGCCGGAGCGGCTTTACTTGCTCCGACGGCTATGTCGTCAATATATTGCCCTGCCTTTGCGGCCGTCGCTACGTTTCCGGGGTTGGTGGTTACCGTTTTAATAACATTCCCGTACTGGTCTAATATAGGAGTCGTTTTTATGGCCGCCCCCGCTATATCTGTTGCAACATCAGCGGTCTTTACTGCCTTTGCTATATCCACGGCTGTATCTGTCGCTTTTGCCGCTCCTGTTGCTCCGCCCTTAAACCACTGACCTATATTTTTAATACCACCTACAAGGCCTTTGCTTACCTCGGGCTTTCCAAAAAGAATGTTTCTTATTCCTTTTCCGCCCTTGACAATTCCATATAAAGCAAGTGCCGACATTATCCAATCGCCTGCAGTTCCTTTACCCGTTGCAACGTCTTTTCCGCTTTGCTTTACGCTGTTAAAGATAGCACTACTAACCTTACCTGCATCAAAGCCCTGCAAAAAACCTTCAGCAAAAGATTTCCCTATACTTACACCGTCCTCTACCGCTCCGTTTTGGGTTATGCCTAATATCGCAACAACGCCGCCCTTTATAGCACTGCCAATGCCATAGCCGATATTCCCGGAAGTCTTTGCAAGCCACGCCTTGCCGCTTCCGTTCCACCATTCATCAAACGGCTTTGCTATAACATCACCCCATAGGATTTTTATCTTTCCGCCCATGTTAGCGTTTTTGAATGCATCGGTATTTGTAATTTCAAGCAGTTTTTCTGTAAACTTTCCTAAAGCCGTTACTGCCCTTGTAGATAGGTCGTACGCAAAATCTTTTGCTCTGTCGCCTAATTTTATTAAGCCTTGCTCATTAGTATTAACAAAATCAACAACCTTGCTTAAACCGTTTTTTACGCCGTCACGCAAGCCCTCGCCCCACTTGGAGAGCATATTGATTTTAAATGCATCTTTTAATTGTTCCTTCAGCCCCTTAACTGTTAGTTTTGCCGTTTTGTCCATCAGCCCGTCAAATTCCTTCATGCCATCCAAAAGGTATTTAAGCGCTTGGTCTGAACCTATTAAACCATCCTCTATCATTTTTGAAGCTTTGCCTATCCCTGCATCGTCTGTTCCAAACCCTAACCCTTTCGCTATGTATGCTTTTGCTTTTATACCTGCAGAGGCTAATTGGTTAAGGTCCTGTGTGTAAAGTTTTCCCTTTGATTTTATTTCTGAAAGGGCATATGTGATACGCTCCAGTCCTTCCTCGCCCTTGCCGGTCCCTGCGGTGGCATCACCTATGACTTTAAGGTCCTTTATATCATCCTCGGGCTTCCATCCCATAGCAATCATTTTTTGTGTATATGTTATTACTCCCTCGGTTTCAAATGGTGTAGCCTGCGCGAATTTGTTTATATCGTTCATCATTTTTTGTGCCTTTTCAGCGGATTTAAACATGGTTTCAAAGCCTAATTGTGCATTTGTTATGCTATCCGCCAATGCAATCGGTTCAAATATTGACTTTTTGGCGGCATACCCTGTAAAAATCCCGGTAACTATGCCGCGGAAACTTGTAACAAAATTATACAGGCTGCGGAGTGGTTTTGTAGCATAGTCAATGACTTTCATTGAAAAACTAAAGGTTTTCCCCGTCATATTTTTAAGCGAATTGCCCACTTTGCTTATGATTTCCGTCGCCTTATCTCTTACAGCAAGCGTGGGATTAGCTTTTGCCCCGCTCAATGTATCCATTTGCTTTTTTGCCTTTTTTATGCTTTCGTCGAATTTATCAACCTTTTTTGTTGCTCCGTCAACGCCTTGACTTGTATTATCTACAAACCGTGCGGCAATGTCTATAACAACTACATCCGGCGATTTCATAATGCGTACACCTCTTTTACTTTGGATTTTTTATATTATGCAGATAACTTAGCTTTGCTTTTGGCTGTGAGTGCTTTTATTTCATGATAGATATACCCCATATCAATTAATGCTATTATATGATTTTCTGCAATGCGGACTTGATTTAATTCCCCGGTGCTCAAGAAATCACTCGCTATCGCCCTGCTGTTCGCTCCACGTTCTTTACGCAGCTGTGCAGCCGTTCTGCCTAAAGCGTTTTTATATGCAAGGTCTGTAAATTGCTTAAAAGCAAATTTTTTATGCGGACTGTCGGGTATTTTCGTATCTATTACCTCAGCAAGTGTCTTTTGTACGGGTTTTAATTCCTGCTTTGCTATCAGCCTTTCGGTTAATTCCTTCCTCATTTTGTAAAAAGCCTTTACAAGTGCCACTTTAAAGTTAACTACCGCTTCGGTATTCTTTAAGAATGTTATTAATAGAGTTGCCTGCTGCTCGTTTAGGTATATGCTTTCCTCGGGTCTGCCACCTGTACTTTCGGACTCATATGGGACCAAAAGTCCAAACGATTCAAACGCTTTTTTATGCTTATTGATTGCCGCTTTTATTTTTTTATGCCCTATGCCTGTAAAATCTGCAATTACTTTTGAAGTAGTCAACGGCACGGCATTAATGCTCTTATTGCTTAAAAAGACCAATTCCTTACTTGCTTTCAATATTTCCGCCCCCTTCGCTCTCTTTCTCTCTGCCGTTAGTGGGTAAGTATATTTGTACAAGCGGGGCAGTTCCCTCACGTCCGAACATTTCGGTGCTTTCCGACGGTTCTCCACGGCTTAGCCTTTCCAGTTTGCTTGCAACCTCTATCATTCTGCTCACGTCGTTGGGTGTCATAGCATCGTCGGGGATTGCCTGCAGTCCTTTTAATGCTTTTGTCAGCATTGCCCTTGCCGCCTTAATATGAAGCTGTGCCATTTCTTCCCGTTCTTTTTCGTTCCGCTCCCGCGCCTGCCTGTCAAGTTCTGCATCGTATTGTACGGCTCGTTCTACCCAGTTATATTTTTTGCACCATTCGGCAATAGTTGTACGGTTTTTGCATAGTTTTTGTGCAGTGCTTCTTATGCTTCTGTCCGTACCGCTATCCCTATAATCTATAAATGCCTCAAATGCTCTTGCTGTTTCTTTTGGCAGACGTTCCCACGGTTCGGGCAAAGCGTTTTTATTCGCTGCCATAATCTATGCCTCCTTGTTTAACAAATAGTCGAGAACCTTGCAAATACCCTTTAACGCCCCTTTTATTCGCTCGGTATTATATGGTGAATTACCTTCTACGCTGTCAATGGCCGCCTTTGTATTGGCGAATGTATCAAGCAACTTTTCAAGGGGTGTTTTTTCCGCATCTGCTTGTTCAGCCGCTATTATCGCCTGCCGTTCCTCTCTTAATTGCTGTTGGTGTTCCGCCTTAAGCCGTTTATATATTCTATCAAAGTCATCGGCTTCACCGGGAGCGAGTTTTGGATACATTGAAGAATAATATCCCTTTTCCTTGATAAATTCCAAAACCATGCCTTTTATGCGTTCTTCCTTCTGTGCCTTCATCTGTGCAATTTGTTCCGCTGTATACATTTTCATAATGTAAATCGCTCCTTTAATTTTTAATAGTTAATTGTCTTACAAAACCTTCTAAAATGCCCCGCTCCGCTATCAAATCATTATAAAACTGTCTTTCTTCCGGGGTGCTTCCTTTTTGCGGCTTGCTTTTTTCTATAAGCCTTTCGAGTTCCGTAATGCGTTTTTTCAAGTTCCGCCTTACCGCCTCGGGCTTTTTGGTTTCCAAGTCATTATTTATTTCGTTTTTCAGCTTGGTCCTAAGGCGTTTATATCTGTCTGTTCGTGTCTGAGCAATTCCGACTTGCTTATTACCTTTTGTAATAATGCGGGTTTTATCGCTGTATATAAACCCTTGCGAGGCGGTTGGCTTGCTGTCGGTAATTACAAGCGGTGTTTTGTTTCCGCCTATGATAACGGTTTTACCCTTGCATACCCCGCTATATACTTGCTTAAATCCTTTTGCAATGCCGTTATTTGGCTTGCCGACTGTTTGGCGGACTGCCTCGCCCTCAATGCTGAACATATTGTATTCACCGCTTTTTACCTTTTCCCAAACGTCGGCATCGGTAATTTTAAAACCTATCCACCAACCTTGAGGAGTTATGGCGGGGTCAAAACCCATAGCCTCGATTTTATCGGCTGTATATACAACGCTTTCAACAAGTACCGCCACGTCGCTTTTTTTGTGCATTTCGCCCCCGCTCCTGTGGTGCAATACAAAATTGTATGCCGCTTCCTCGAGGTCTGATATGTCTATAATATCGTCCTGCCAGTCCTGTATAACCTCGCCGTTTGCTCTTGTTGAAATGTTTGCCCAACCAAAGGCAAGCTGTTTTTCCTCGTTTATTTTTCTGATTTTTACCGGGTTCATTGTGTTGCCTCGCTTTCTATGGCAAATTTAATATTGTTGCAACCTTGCAAATAAAACGGTACCGTGCTTTGGTATAATAGTTACTGTGCTTTTTTATGACCAGTTTCACATCTTCCCATGTTCTTTTTTGAAAATCTATTATAACAACTGCCTTTACGCCGTCTGGGTTGTCTTTCTCTGCTTCCTGCAGTGCCTGCCTTACAGCTTGTACCTTTGCTTGTTCATTGGGTTGTAGGTAATGTTTTTGTGATAATACAGGGTATTCCTGTAATATGCTTACAACATAATCATACCAAATAGGGCGGTTCTTACTCATATGCTCCCCGCCTCTCTTGGTAAAACTTATGGAGCGGGGCTGTGCTTTCCGTTTTCTTTCGTAATTCTTTAATAGCGGTTTTTTCCAGTTGCCTTGCCTTTTCCAATGCAACACCCATTATGTCGGCGGTATTCTCGACATTATAGCCGTCATAATATCTTAGCTGAATTGCCTGCTGTTGGCTTGGAGTCAATGCCTTTTTTAGTGTGGAGCGGAGAAGGATTTTTATTTCCAAATATTCAAGATTGTTTAAAACATTATCAATCTCTGCAGCTGCTGCCGGGTCCGCTATAAGGT
>JAAZFB010000593.1 GCA_012511915.1 Clostridiaceae bacterium | reverse complement strand
CGATTGCAGCTTGACATTGCTTGGCTCAATCGGCCTTGCTGACCCGCGCTGGGAAAGTGTCTAGACGGATATTGCCATATGTAAAAGGGCATGTATACGTCTTGTGATGATAACAGGCGATAACGGCATCACAGCCACTGCCATTGCCAAAAAGGTGGAGCTTCCCAATGACGGCAGTACCATCACAGGGGATATGCTGAACAATATGAGTGATGAAGAACTTCGTAATGCTGTTAAAACCGTTTCCATCTTCTCGCGTGTTGTGCCGGAGCACAAAATGCGAATTGTTAAGGCATTCAAAGAAAACGGCGAAATCGTTGCTATGACAGGTGATGGGGTGAACGATGCCCCCGCACTCAAATATGCGGATATCGGCATTGCCATGGGCAAGCGGGGCAGCGAGGTATCCAGGGAAGCTGCGGATTTAATCCTTTTGGATGACAACTTCACAACTATTGTAGAAACAGTGAGGGATGGCAGACGAATCTATGACAATATCCGTAAGGCGGTTGGCTATGTCTTTACCATTCATATCCCCATTGCCCTCATAGCTTTGCTCGGCCCTTTTCTTGGCATTTCGCCTGCAGCGCTGATGCTGCTACCTGTGCATGTTGTGCTCTTAGAGTTGCTCATTGACCCCACCTGCTCCATCATTTTGGAACGACAACCTGCGGAGACAGATATTATGGAACGCGCACCACGTGACCCTGACGAAAAGATGCTCACCGGTAAGCTGGTTTTGAAGAGTGTATTACAAGGTTTGACGGTATTCGCCGCTTCCTTTGGTGCTTATTTCTATACACTGGCAGCAAACCCTGAAAACGCACAGCTCGCTCGCGCCTTGGGCATTGCCGTCATTATGTTGGCAAACCTATTCCTCGTACAGGTTAACAGCTCCGATCATGACTGCTTTTTGCACTCTGTTTTACGCCTTGCCAAAGACAAGGTTATGTGGATTGTCAATATCGGCACGGTGGCGATGCTGCTCATCATACTGTACACACCCCTTTCGGATGTTCTGAAACTGGCAGCACCGTCTGTAATGCACCTTTTGATGGTGGTTGGATTCGCGGCGGTTTCAGTACTGTGGTATGAGCTGGTTAAATTGTTCAATCGTGTTAGAGTGAAGAAATAGGACTAAATAGTATGTTCTAAAAAAATTTTAATACCTATAACTACTAAAATTAAACCTCCAAGGATTTCTGCCTTTTGCTTAAACATTTGTCCGAATTTTTTACCTAAATGGGAACCAATAATAGAAGTAACAAAAGTGATAATACCGATTGATAGGGAAGCGCTTATAATATCAACTTTCATAACAGCAAAACCCACACCTACAGCCAAAGCATCGATGCTTGTAGCAATGGCCTGCACGAGCAATGTGTTTGGAGTGAGATTTTTAGAAATTGTTAAACAAGCCTCCGGATACCTACGCTCTTTGATAGCTTCTATTAGCATTTTCCCACCTAAAAAGCCAAGAAGAAGCAGTGCTATCCAATGATCCAAACTTGCTATAGCATCACTGAATACAGAGCCTATAAAGAAACCTAAAACAGGCATAAAAGACTGGAAAAATCCAAAAGCAGCAGCTGATAATATTATCTGTTTTTTATGTACATTATAACAGATACCATTAGATATCGATACGGCACAAGCGTCCATCGAAAGGCCTAATGATATAAATAATAGTGTAATTGCACCCATGTTTTCTCCAATCTAATATTTTAATACAAGAAATTATAATACTATTCCCATTTTAAAATGTTGACACATTCGTGTCAACAACGCCGTTGGCGTAAGGAAAAAAGTATTGAATTGTTCCTAAATTAAACCAAAATTTAATTTAGGAACAGTATAACAAACAATTACTTGGTTGTCAAATTGTCACAAAGCAAAATGTCCATGTAGTCGGATTGACCGACTACATGGACATTTTCAAATTTCATTTATGAGGATAGAATCCAACTATTGTTTTTTTGATTGGATAGGGATTAGAGAATAATGATTTTTATAGAGCTGAACAGCAGCTGCTATTAAAAATATAACCATTCCTATAAGAGCTACAGTCTGTACCAAGGCAAATTCGCCTTTAAATCCGTTTGGAGATTTCAAAAACTGATATATGCCTAAGTAAGCCCATGCTACAGGTAGAGGGAATGCGGCGTTGCGGTTTTTCAGAAGAACTAATAACACCAAGACAACCGCAATTATTAATGTGATAATTGCCCAGATGTCATCGGCAATGCCAAAACCGTTCCATTCCCATTTGACGAGCATTGCGGCTGTATTTACTACAGATGCTATAAACAACCAGCCGGTATAAAGTCCAAAGCTTAGGGGCAACAACCAGCGCTTTTCCTCCTGAATGCTTAGAAGCTTCTGGCAAATAATGGACAACGATATTACAAAAGCATAAATCAACAGTACTGACAATTCAATCTGTACAAATGAGAATGTAACTATCCAAGCAATATTCAAGATGCATGAAACCCAAAAAAGTGTTGAAATCTGGTCAATAGCGCGCTCATAATAAGGGCCTTTTTTATTAACAATCATAACAATTATTGATATAATTAATAGCGTGTAAATAACGCTCCAAATGCTAAAGGTGGAAGGGCTGGGTGTTATTAGTGTTACATACTTGTCTGAAACTTCTTTTTGGGAAAGCCCGTTTATTATGCCTAAAGCCCCAAAGGTATTAATTACTAGAGTCACTGCCAAAAATATTAAATTAACCCATGCTTTTTTTACATTGTTCATGACAATCCCCCTCGTTAATTAGATTTGTTTTCTTCCATACTAATAGACGTCGTTCTCCTCTTTGCCATGCGTTAGCCCATCGGCATTGTCGGACTTGTCTATCACAAAGAACCTAAATAATTTTATCGCCACTTCTATTTAACATTAAGTCTAATTAGCATAGGCAACGCCTCCTTCTTTTATTACGGGACAAACCACCCAAAATATTTCCCTTAAATCTGGAAATAATAACTGTTTAGCAGATATTCTTCTTTGTATTTACGGGCCATAGTATACAGTATGTTTTTCACAGACCGTTCCCGGATCTCTCCTAATTCAAACTTTTGTAAAGCAATTTCAAATCGCTTTTTTTCATATTCTGAAGCCTTTTTCTTAAAATATCCCCAAACATGCTGTGCCGCATTGATTGCGTTACCCCTGATAATCGGTTTTTGGAGTGCCATCTCAATCATTTGGTACATCTGCTTAGCGGGGTATGTGCTTTTATCATTCAACAATTTCCGAATAGAGTTGTAGTGTTCGGGAGACCTTTCAAGGATGCAATATTTGTAGTGTGCCCATTCGGTTTCCAGTTTGCTGATTCCCATGTTTGTGACGCAATTTATACATTTTAAAGCTGATAGGTTTTTATCCTTTACCTCTAACATGATATCAATATCCGTTACGGGTAGCTGCCGGTAGAATTCAAGAAACTTATCGATTGCTATAAAATCAGAATGTGCACCCGGTCTCTTATCAGGGTGCTGCTGAGAGTAATGGATCTTTTGGGGGCTGTGTTCCTTTTTCCATGTTTCTCTGCACTTTTTAATCCATTCAAAATCGTTATATAATTTATCTGCCGGATTAACAGTATTGTGCAGATTATCATAAACTACCGGAATCCCCTCGACAGACGCAGTTTTTAGAACATCTTCTATATTGAACATTTTATCGTCATTTTCCAACACAAGTCGACATTTAACATCGTTACTAAGTCCCCGATATCGCGATATAAAAAGCTTTATAGCATGTTCCTTATTTCCATATTTACCGCCGAGATGAAGTATTATTTTGTGTTCGGATCCAAGCCCAAAGCAGTCCAATACCTTTGTGTGGTAATTAAGATCCTGAATAGCCCTTTCTGCAACCGCTTCATTAGGGGAATTGAGGACAGTGTATTGTCCGGGATGCATTGACACTCGCATTCGGGATTTTTTAATTTTACACGCTATTGATGCAAGTTTTTCTCTGTATAAATCTTCCCAGTGTAAGCTTTTTGCTAAATTAGAGCCAAATGGAATCAAATCTGAGGATATACGAAAAAGCTTGATACCGTGTTGGGTATTATAGTCAATCATTATGTCAAGAGATTCTAAGTTATTCTCAATTAGTGATAGCAGGTGCTCTTTGCTTGCATTCTTTATTCTGCAGTTTTTCATCTCACTCCCGGGTAAGCCAAGAGCAAGGCAGGCATATCCAATACTCATACGCTGCCCCCTTATTTAAAACATTGACAAACTTTTTTTATTTTGCGTTTACTAATTTGAACGCTGAATAAATTACTTTCGCCGCTTCTGCCCTTGTCAAATTATCTTTAGGTGCAAAATTGTTGTCCCCTTTGCCGCTTACAATACCCATTTGTGAAAGTGATGCGATATAATCTTTGGACCAATCATCCATTTGTCCGACATCGGCAAAAGTCATTTCGCCTTGTGGTGTGTCTATACTGCTAGCTTTAAAAGCACGGATAAGCATTGCCGCCATTTCTTCACGTGTTATTTGGTTGTCCGGTCGGAAATCACCGTCGGTATAGCCTGTTACAACGCCTGCTTTGGCTGCAGTCATAACGGTGGCATAATACCAATCAGTTTGCGATATATCGGTGTAGGAAGAGGAAGCATCAATTTCGCTAAAGCCAAATGTAGTTGCGATTAGCTTGCAAAATTCTGCACGCGTTATGCTTCTGTTAGGTTCGAATGTTGTATTGGTAACACCGTTAACAATACCTGCTTTTACAAGGG
>JAAZFB010000592.1 GCA_012511915.1 Clostridiaceae bacterium | reverse complement strand
GTACCATCCTGTCCAATGCCTGCTTTCTCGAATCCTCCAGCATGGCCGTATATTCGATAATTTCTCCGCCAATTAATGAGCGCAGCCCTGCTAAGATATTGCCGCCAAGTCCACGGCTACGTACAACTACGCCAAATACTTGTCCTTTTGCTTCTTTAACGTTATAACCAACCAGGTTTTCTGTTGTTGCAACGATCACAATTACATCCTCCTTAAATTTAACTATTCTTCCCGGCATCGGACACTGTTGCGCCTAACTTTTCCTTCAAATTTTTCAGAATCATTTTATACTGTTCATCTTCTCTTAATGGTGTGAATGCAGGATTTTCATCAACCATCTTGATAAAATTCGTCTTAATTGTTATCTCATCTATCGGGCTGCTTGTTCCAATAGTGATATTATCCTCGAGCCATGTATCTACCTGATTAAAATATCTATTTCCTTTTAACCTTAACGGATATTGGTATCCACAAACAATGTTAACATATTGCTTTAATGCATTTAATGCCTTTTCTTTCTCTTGTTGAAGCAAGTACCCCTGCGCAGCAACGATATGAATTCCAAAAACCGCATTTGTTATAATTTCTTTCATCTGAAAAGAATCAATAATCTGTATTCCTTGAGAATATATCTGTTCAAATAAGACTGGTTCCATCATGTGTAATGAAAGATAATTGGTTAACAGCGTTAACGTATCTATTACATTCTGATAGAG
This sequence comes from Clostridiaceae bacterium, assembly GCA_012511915.1. Taxonomy (GTDB): domain Bacteria; phylum Bacillota; class Clostridia; order Monoglobales; family Firm-18; genus JAAZFB01. Next base: position 3,501 of record JAAZFB010000592.1, on the reverse strand, counting down.
TAATATTTGATTCACTTTATTGGCTTGATCATTTTCTCCCAGCATTTGATATGCCATAATAAGCATGACATCATCTCCACTATATGGAACCAATTTATCATTTAATAAACGAATGACTTCTTCGCTATTTCCCAGCCCCATCTCTGCCAATGCTTCCATACTATTCGCACTTTTAAATTCACTGAAACTCTCCGATTCCTCTTTCACCCTCTGACTTAGCAAAATACATTGCTGCAGAATCTCTTTTTTTGTGTCCTCAGTTTTTGCTAAGGTCGAGTGGTTCAGCAATAATTGGATCATAGACAGCAAAAACGGAAAACAAGAGTAGTATTCCTTTATTATCTTGTTACATTGCTCCATTACTTCGTCAAATGGTTTGACAGCAAATTCATGTGATAGTTTGTTATACATTTTTTTAATATCTTCATTTGTAAGTTGTGGGGAATATCCCAACAATTCATCGACTGAAACATTGAAAAAAGTTGCAAGTTCCGGAAGAAGTAAAATATCAGGATAACTTTGTCCAGACTCCCATTTGGAAACAGCTGCTTTAGAAACTCTAATATACTCTGCTAACTTTTCCTGCGTTATTCCCTTCTCTTTTCTTTTTTGGACAATACATTTACTTATATTTAACTTATTCATATCTAATCACCTCAAATATTATTCTATCCCTTGATTCATTTCCTGGCGATGGATTTGTAGTTGATTTTAGTTGAATAAGTTAACTTACAAGAAACTTTTTTCGATAATAAAAGCCCTGCTTCTTTTGGTTAGAGAGTCTGGTACCCAGCATATATGAAGATTTTAGAAACACTTGTTCTGTAGGCTAATATCAGCTATAATATTGGTACAAATTTCAAAATAACTATAGAAACCGGAAGAAACACGCTGTGCGAGTTTCTCCGGTTATCGCGGGCTTGCTCGTGTCATGTCAAGCAAGCTTGCATGATAATTCGCTTCGGCTTCGCGGAAATAAGAATGTTATAAAGGCTCACTTCTATACATGCGCAAATGACCTATAGGGGGGTTAAGAGGATATGGCAAAGAAAAAGAAAAATGAGATTACAATCCGTAGTTCTGCCGCTGAGTATCTGACTTTTGTCGCTTCAACAGGAGAAAGCCACGACAGCTTTGAAATGCGATACGAGGATGAAAATATATGGCTAACACAAAAAATCATGGCTACGTTGTATGATGTGGAAACACATACAATTAACTACCATATCAAAAAGATTTTTGCCGACTCGGAATTAGAAGAGAGTGCAGTTATTCGAAAATTTCGAATAACTGCCGCCGACGGAAAAACCTACGACACTAATCATTATAACTTGCAGATGGTTATTGCTGTGGGTTTCAAGGTAAATTCCGAAAGAGCAGTGCAGTTTCGAAAATGGGTTAACCGAATAGCCAAAGATTATACGATTAAAGGCTGGGTTATGGATGATGAACGAATAAAAAACGGATCATACTTAACCGACAAATATTTCGAGGAGCAGCTTGCAAGGATAAGAGAAATCCGCGCCAGCGAGCGAAAGTTCTATCAAAAAATAACTGACTTATATGCAACGGCCATTGATTATGATAAAAACGCAAAATCCACAAAACGCTTTTATGCAACAGTACAGAATAAAATGCACTATGCAGTCCACGGGCAGACTGCAGCGGAACTTATCGTTGGCAGAGCAAACAGCGAAAAGGAGCATATGGGACTTACAACTTGGCAAGATGCCCCTGATGGCAAAATCAAAATAACCGATGTATCAATTGCTAAAAACTATTTATCCGAATTTGAATTGAACCAATTAAACCGTATGGTAAACTCATACCTGGATTTTGCTGAAAATATGACTCAACGAAAAATTCCTTTGACCATGCAAGATTGGGAACCGCGCTTGAATTCCTTTATCGAGATGTTCTAATATGGTTTACTGAAAGAGGCAGGAAAAGTATCAGCTGCAATAGCAAAATTACATGCCGAAAGTGAATTTGAAAAGTATCGTATCATTCAAGACAGGATCTTTATGTCCGATTATGACAAGTATCTAATCGAACTTGAAAAGCAAGCAAAGAAGACAGATGAGAACGAATGAAGGAGTTTTGTTAACGTATAGCTTTAATACATGTAGTGGATATGTTCCCGTCTACCCTTAGTTGTTAATCCTCAAATTGATGGCTCCCGAAGGGGTCCTTTTTTCGCGAATTAAACAATCAGCCAATTAAATGAATGCTAAAGCAAAGTGCCAATAATCCTCATTTTGTTTTAGCATTAAAATGATATAGAATCTGTTGTGGGAGTGATGATCTTGCAGCGGTTTTTTTAACAGCGCTTAGTCCAGCAGAGTATGCGCGACAAGGCGTGAATTTTAAATTTCCGGTTCCTGATGCTTGCCCCAACCCGGACTGTTTAATATCGCGGCTCATAATCCTTGATCGTTTCGATAAGGAAAAACCGGGTTCTGAACATGCTTTAGTGTAAACAGAATAATCATCCAAAATTTTGTTAATACTTTTATTGTAGCATTAACAGGGCAACGCTGAGGAGCGCCCCCACGCTTGCTACGGCTTATACGGTGAAACGGCGGACTTATTGTTCGCTGTTTTTCATTTTACCGGTAAGCCCAAAGCGTATAAACCTCGGGGGTTTGGGGGCAGAGCCCCCATGCGGCTTTTAAGCCGCAAATCTATCTGCAAAGAAAATCATAATCTGACTGTACGCCATTGGCCAATCCCTCGCCGGCTGCGTCCATTTCTTTGCGATTTCTTTGACTGATAAGAAAACAACCTTTCTTATCGAGTCGTCAGTGGGAAAAATCGCCTTTGCTTTCGTGAATTTCCGCACCATTCTGCGGTATGCTTCCACCGCGTTTGTTGTGTATATCAAATGCCGGATCTGCTCGGGATAGTTGAAAAACGTAGTAAGTTCAGCCCAATTTGCGTCCCAGGACCGTATAATCGACGGATATTTATTGTCCCATTTTTCCCGAAACTCTTCTTTTACATACTCCGCGTCGTCAAGATTTACCGCGCCGTAAATTTTCTTGAGATCGGCACAGATTTCCTTTCTGTCCTTGTATTGCACAAACTTGGTCGAATTGCGGATTTGGTGTACTATGCATAACTGCTGCCTGGTCTTTGGAAATACCGCGTTTATGGCTTCTCCTAGCCCTTTTAGGTTATCGTGGCAAGCAATAAAAATGTCTGTAACGCCGCGTTTTTTAAGGTCGGAGCAAATACTTGCGTAAAATGAAGCGCCCTCGTTCTCGCTTATCCAAATCCCTAAAATATCCTTATGGCCGTTCATATCAATGCCCAAAACCGAATAGACACACTTGTTAATAATTTGGCTGTCTTTACGGCTTTTGAACACAATGCCGTCAAAGTAAATTATCGGGTAAATCGCTTCCAGCGGACGGTTTTGCCATTCATTCACTTCCGGCAGAATTTTATCTGTGATCTTTAAAATCGAGGTTTGCGAGATATCCGCTCCGTATATCTCGC
>JAAZFB010000591.1 GCA_012511915.1 Clostridiaceae bacterium | reverse complement strand
TCGTTTTCGAATTGTTCTTGAATCTTTGTCGACGCAAAACCAAAATCAAACGTCCAATCATCCATACCGCTTATAACACATCCAAAACGCTCTTTAATTTTTTCGGTTAACGCCTGTTGTGAGGTAAAACGCTTATCTGTAATTATTTCGGTAGGGTTATATCGTGCAAGCTCAGCAAAAATTTCGTCCTCTCCATTGCCTGTTTCAGTAACATAAAGCTCTCCGGTAGTAATATCTGCAAAAGCTATACCGACAGGGTTGCCAAAGTATATACAACAAAGATAATTATTCTTTTTTTCATCAAGCATTTCAGAGCTTGTTACTGTACCTGCTGTTACCACACGCAACACTTCACGGCGCACAATTCCCTTTGCCTCTGAAGGGTCTTCTGTCTGTTCACAAATCGCAACCTTATAGCCCTTTTCAATCAATCTGTCAATATATTGCTCAGCAGAATGATACGGCACACCGCACATTGGCGCACGTTGTTCAAGCCCGCAATCGCGCCCGGTTAAAGTAAGTTCTAACTCCGCTGATGCGGTAACGGCATCTTCAAAAAACATCTCATAAAAATCGCCAAGTCTATAAAAGAGTATGGCATCATTATATTGTTCTTTAATTTCTCTGTATTGCCTCATCATCGGAGAGAGGTTTTCCATATCTTTTTGTCTCCTCAGCACTCTTTATACTAAATTCAATCAAATATAACACTATATTTGATTGAATTTAGTATTATCAATTAAAAATTTGTGTATTGGAACCATCAGAAATTATCCGGCCGGTAAGCGACCATGTAGCCGCTTTTGTTATTTTTGCATCGATAATTTTGCCGATAAGCTTTTGGTCCCCCTTAAAGTTCACTATTTTGCCCCCATCTGTACGACCGGTTAAATACTTCTTATTATTTTTACTTTGCCCCTCAACAAGCACCTTTTCAAACTTACCTATATACTTTTTATTCTTTTTTGCGGATATATCGTTCTGCAATGCCAATAGGCGGTTAAAATTGTTTTTAACTTCATCTTCCGTTAAAACAGGTGCCATTTCCTGGGCGGGTGTCCCTTCCCGTTTTGAATATATAAAGGTAAATAACATATCAAAACCGACATCACTAACAAGTTCGATTGTTTTCTCAAAATCTTCGTTTGTCTCTGTGGGGAATCCCACAATCACATCACCAGTAAGCGTGATATCGGGTATCCTTTGCTTTATCCTTTTTATAATATCCAAATATTTCTCCCGAGTATAGCCTCTGTTCATATCGTTTAACACTTTGTTACTGCCCGCCTGAAATGGCAAATGCAGTTGTTTACAAACCTTTGGATTATTTGCAATGGTATCAATAAGGTCGTCTGTTATGTCCTTAGGGTGTGAAGAGATAAACCTAATTCGCTCTATACCGTCAACTTTACTGACTAAATCAAGCAGACGGTAAAAGGGTACTTCCGAGTAGGAGTTTACATTTTGCCCCAAAAGGGTAATTTCTTTATATCCCTGCGCCGCTAAACCGTTTACTTCATTTATTATGTCCTGCACAGGGCGGCTTTTTTCCCTACCCCTAACATAAGGCACAATGCAGTAAGAACAAAAATTGTTGCAGCCATACATGACAGAAACTGTTGCGACAACGCCCGATAACCTATCATGGGCAGGCATTTCGGCAAGTTCGTCGCTGTGTTCATCTATGTCAAAGACACGTTGACTTATAGCACTGTACACTATTTGCCTGAAACGGTTAATAGCGTAAGTACCAAACACAAAATCGACATGTGGAAACCGTGTTTTAATATGCTGCGCCACATGGCTCTGTTGCGCCATACACCCGCAAACGCCGATTAACAAATCGGTTTTTTGTTCTTTTAACGATTTAAGCGCACCGATATTTCCGTACACTCGTTGCTCCGCATTATCGCGGACTGCACATGTGTTAAACAATATTAAATCCGCATCGAGGTTGCTGTCTGTTATGGTATAACCCATTTCCAAAAGCATTGCCCTAATCTTTTCGGAATCATTTTCGTTTTGCGCACAACCATATGTTATAACTCGGGCTTTTTTACTGTTGTTGACCATAATTGAAGGCTTTCCTTTTTTTGTTATTAAACACTTATGTATATTCTATCACATAAATTTCAACATCACAACACTTGACAAACAAAAAAAAATATTATAAAATTTATCTATAAGCGGGAGTGACTCAGTGGTAGAGTGTCACCTTGCCAAGG
>JAAZFB010000590.1 GCA_012511915.1 Clostridiaceae bacterium | reverse complement strand
GCCAAGCACCGTATCACCAGGGTTAAGCATTGCAAAAAACACCGCCATATTTGCTTGTGCACCCGAATGGGGCTGTACATTCGCATGTTCGGCACCGAAAAGCTTACACGCTCTGTTCCGTGCCAAATCTTCGGCAATATCAACACATTCACAGCCACCGTAATATCTCTTCCCCGGGTAGCCCTCTGCATATTTATTGGTAAGTGGCGTGCCCATAGCCTGCATAACCGCTTCACTTACAAAGTTTTCTGACGCTATAAGCTCAATTTTTGAGCGTTGGCGCGACAACTCCAATTCAATTGCAGCTGCTACTTCAGGGTCTGCCTGTTTTAATAAATCGAACATCTCCATCATAAGCCTTTCTGCCCACAAGGATATAGTAATTAATTACTTCTTCGCACTTACCGTGGGCTGGGTAAGGTGTAACTTAGGGGGATTTTGAAAAGTTTGTGTCATTCAATTATTTAATACTAATTCTCGTTAGAAAAATTTCATTAATTGCGATTTAGTATAACACCCCACTCACATTATTATAGTATTTTTTTTATATTTGTGCAAGTGTAACATTGACATATTTACAAAGTTTTTGTAAAATAGGGCAAAAGAGGGTGGTTATAATTATAAAGATCGATAATAAAGAAAGAGTTAAAAAGATTAAAGAAATATTTGATAGCATATACCAGGCGCATTGCACCTTGGATTATAAGCAACCGTATGAATTACTTATTGCAACCCAGCTTGCTGCACAGTGTACAGATGATAGGGTAAACATCATTATGCAAAACCTGTCGAAAAAGTATAAAACTTTAGAAGCATATGCATCTGCCGATTTAAATGAGTTTATGAGGGATATTTATTCTGCCGGTTTTTATAAAAACAAAGCCCGAAACATTATTGCGGCAAGTAAAAAGATAATTACGGATTTTGGCGGGGAGGTTCCCGATAATATGGACGATTTATTAACTCTGCCGGGTGTGGGCAGAAAAACCGCAAATTTAATTTTAGGTGATGTTTACGGAAAACCCGCCATTGTCGTTGATACGCATGCCGGCAGATTATCTCGTCGTATCGGGCTTACCAAGCATGACGACCCATATAGAGTGGAGCTTGACTTAAAAAAAATCATACCGCCGAAAGACCAGTCTTTGTTTTCCCATCAACTTGTTTGGCACGGTAGAAAATACTGCAAGTCACGCCGCCCCGAGTGTGAAATATGCCCTATAGCTAAATTATGTGAAAAAAGGATCTGACACATTTGTATCAGATCCTTTTATAAAAACCAATTACACGTTTAACATATCAAGTATTGCCTGTTTGGAGCGTGCGCCAACTGCGGTGTTTGCGACTTTCCCGTCTTTTATTACAATAAGGGTAGGTATGCTCATAACCTGAAATCGTGATGCAAGCTCGGGCTGTTCATCAACATTAATTTTCCCAACCTTTGCCTTGCCGGCGACTTCGATCGCTACCTCGTCCACAATAGGTGAAACCATTCTGCACGGTCCGCACCATTGCGCCCAAAAGTCAATCAATACCGGCTTGTCGCTATTTATAACCTCCGAATCAAAGTTACCTTTAGTTATCTCTAATACTGCCATAATAATCAGTCCTTTCGTAAAAAAGTATTATTAATCCTTATTTCATATCTCTTATTAGAAATTATATATGTTTTTATACTTATAATCTGTAACTAAATCACATAGTATTATAAACCAACAACCGCACCTGCGTTGTAACGTGGTGCAACGT
>JAAZFB010000589.1 GCA_012511915.1 Clostridiaceae bacterium | reverse complement strand
CCCTTATAGTTACAAGCTTTTTTGATGGCGCGCTGTAGAGGATTCGAACCTCCGACCTACTGATTCGTAGTCAGTCACTCTATCCGTCTGAGCTAACAGCGCCAACCGCTTTTTACTATTTAACGACCAAAAGAACGTTAATATATCCTAATTTCAGCTGTTAAAAAGTATTAGCAATATTTTCTCACTTTAAATTGCAATGTATATATTAACACAACAAAAAAACATTTGCAAGTATAAATTTGCTTTTGGTATTGACATTTTCAGCTATCCAAGTATACAATTAGAAACAAAGAATGTTTCAAATAAGACATTCTTTGGCATTCCACAAGATGCTTTGCAATGGGTTATGAATTTGAATCTACTTGGTACGGTTTATACCTCACAGATATACGGGAAGGTAATGGCTGAGCAGGGTCACGGTAGTATTGTTAATTTTTCTTCTATGTCGGCATATACCCCTCTAACAAATACTATCGCCTACAGTGCGGCAAAAGCGGCTGTTTCAAACTTCACCCAATGGCTCAGCGTACATTTTGCACAGGAATATTCACCACAAATCAGAGTTAATGCAATAGCCCCCGGCTTTTTGCTTACCGAACAAAACAGATTTTTACTGACTGACGAAAAGGGGAATCCCACAGCACGGGGTGAAAAAATAATTAACGCAACGCCTATGGCAAGGTACGGCAACCCTGAAGAATTAGTTGGAGCAGTAATATATCGTTGTTCTGATGCGGCTAGTTTTTTTACCGGCACAATCATTCCGATTGACGGCGGATACAACGCATATTCCGGAGTGTAACAATAACAGGAGGGATAGATGATATGGAACTTTGGTATACCGAACAGCATACACCGTGTGTAAGATTTTCAATAAAGGCAAATTCCCAGCTTTATACCGCAAAGAGCAAATTTCAAAGAATTGATGTTTTTGAGTCAGAAGAATTCGGCAGATTTTTAACATTAGATGGGCTTATGATGCTTACCGAAAAGGACGAATTTATATATCATGACATGATTGTTCATGTTGCAATGGCGACGAACCCTGATATTGCCAATGTGCTTGTCATTGGTGCAGGAGACGGCGGAACGGTAAGGGAACTTACCCGTTATAAATCAATCAAAAACATTGATATGGTCGAGATAGATGAGCAAGTTGTTACTGTATGCAAAAAATATTTACAACAAACAGCTTGCGGCTTTAATGACAGACGTGTTAATTTGTACTTTGCAGACGGATTAAAGTTTGTACGGGCGAAAAACAATGAATATGACCTGATAATTGTTGATTCCACCGACCCATTCGGTCCGGGGGAAGGCCTGTTTACAAAAGAGTTTTATGGCAACTGTCATAAAGCGCTTAATGATACGGGGATCTTAATAAATCAACACGAAAGTCCGTATTACGAATATAATGCCAAGGCTATGATAAGAGCCCACCAAAGGATAAAAGAATTTTTCCCCGTTTGCATGGTATATCAGGCGCATATTCCAACCTATCCTTCAGGCCATTGGCTATTTGGTTTTGCATCAAAAAAGTATCATCCAATAAATGATGCAAACCTGCAAGCGTGGGAAATGCTTGGTTTGGATACACGTTATTACAACACCCAGCTTCATGTAGGCTGTTTTGCACTCCCGAGCTATGTAAAAGCAATGTTAGAAGGAAAATGTGAAAAAAATGGATAAAAACATTCATACTTATATTTCTTGCGACTGTGATTATGAAAATGCAGATATTGTATTATTTGGAGCACCTTTTGATGGTACAACATCATACAGGCCGGGTGCACGTTTTGCTAGCAAGGCTATTAGGGCAGAATCATTTGGTTTGGAAACGTACAGCCCATACCAGGATAAGGACTTGACGGATATAAAAGTGTTTGATGGTGGGGATTTAGAACTTCCTTTCGGTAATACAAATGCTGCTTTAGCCCAAATTGAAAAATACTGCGAAAAGGTGATACAAGACGGCAGAACCCCTTTTATGATTGGTGGGGAGCATCTTGTTACACTAAGCGGTGTATCAGCGGCGATAAAAAAATTCCATGATATTAGCATAATACATTTTGATGCACACACCGATTTGCGTGACAGTTACCTTGGGCAACAGCTTTCCCATGCTACCGTTATAAGACGATGTCATGATATCGTCGGAGACGGCAGGATTTTTCAATTTGGCATACGCTCAGGTGAGCGGGAAGAATTTTTATGGGGGGAAAAGCACCTTTTTACGAACAAATTTACTTTTGACGGGCTTGATAATATAATTAAACAACTCGCAGACAAGCCTGTCTATTTAACAATAGACCTTGATGTGTTAGACCCTGCGGAAATGCCGGCAGTAGGTACACCCGAAGCAGGTGGGGTAAGCTTTAACCAACTTCTTAACGCATGTATTTTATGCAAAAACTTAAATATAGTCGGTGTTGACGTATGCGAGCTTTGCCCGGTTTATGATAACAGCGGCGCCTCAACCGCTCTTGCGGGAAAACTGATACGAGAACTGTTACTTATGCTATAAAAAAATGCATAACTTGACGCAAATGATATTTTTGTATATAATTAATACAAATACCTGTATTTGTAAAAGGGGCTAAGCGATAATGATTATTGTATTGAAACCCAAAGTATCGGATGAGGGCGTTGAAAGCGTTATATCATCACTCAAACAATATAACATCTCTTTTGATATATCCAAAGGAACTGACACAACAATAATAGGTTTGGTAGGTGATACTTCTGCACTAAACCGCGAATCAGTCGAAACAAACCCTTTCGTTGAAAGGGTAATGATAGTTACTGAGCCTTTTAAAAAAAGCAACCGAAAGTTTCACCCACAAAATACTGTTATAGATGTGCTTGGTAAAAAAATCGGCGGCACAAAACTTACAATAATAGCCGGTCCTTGTTCGGTGGAGTCGGAAGACCAGATTTGCTGCATAGCAGAAAACGTAAAACAAAGCGGTGCAACCTTTTTACGCGGCGGAGCTTTTAAGCCACGGACTTCTCCTTATGCTTTTCAAGGTCTTGAGGCAGAGGGAATTAAACTTCTGATAAAAGCACGTGAGAAAACCGGCTTGCCTATTGTAACAGAAATAATGTCAACACGGCTTATAGAAAACTTTGAACAAGATGTAGATGTTATACAAATAGGTGCGCGTAACATGCAAAACTTTGACCTGTTAAAAGAAGTGGGTAAAACTAAAAAACCTATCTTGTTAAAAAGGGGTCTTTCCAGTACAATCGAAGAATGGCTTATGTCTGCGGAGTATATTATGGCGGGTGGAAATCCCAATGTAATATTATGCGAACGCGGAATACGTACTTTTGAAACACAAACAAGAAACACACTTGATATTAGCGCTATACCCGTTATTAAAGGTCTTTCTCATTTGCCTGTAATTGTTGACCCATCCCATGCGACCGGCTCAAGCAAATTGGTTGAGCCTCTTGCAAAAGCGGCTGTTGCCGCAGGTGCAGACGGCGTAATTATAGAAGTGCATAATAACCCCGCTTGTGCCTTATGTGATGGACCGCAATCAATAACCCCCGCTGTTTTTGATGATATTATGAAGAAGATTGCACTGTACGCAAAAATAGAGGGACGACAGATATGAAGAATAAAGTTGTAACAATAGTAGGTTTAGGGCTTATCGGCGGCAGTATCGCGCGGGTTATAAAACCTTTTGTAAAAAAGCTTTATGCCATAGATAACGATAAAGGTATAATAAAATTTGCAATAGAACAATGCATAATAGACAGTGCCCCTAAAAACCCTTTAGGCGAAAGCGACATAGTCATTCTTTGCATATATCCAAATGCAAGTTTGGATTTTATAAATGACAACATAGATAATTTTAAAAAAGATGCGATACTTACCGATACAGTCGGCATAAAAACCCCGATTATGCAGCTTTATAATAAACTTAAACCGCATTTTACATATATCGGAGCGCACCCCATGGCAGGCAAGGAAGTGTCCGGCTTTATAAACTCGGAAAAACAGCTGTTCGATGGAGCAAATTTCATCATAACACCCTCGGACGATGCAACAGATGAGCAAATTTCTGTGGTGGAAAAGCTCGCATTTGCGATGGGTTGCGATATTGTAATTCGTACAACAGTTGACGAGCATGACAGAATAATTGCATATACAAGTCAGCTTCCGCACATCATTGCCACAGCGATGTGTGATACACCTCTTTTGGTTAAACACCGTAATTTTACCGGTGGAAGTTTTGAAGACGTAACACGTGTGGCGAAAATAAACGAAAACCTTTGGTCAGAGCTTTTTTTAGGCAATAAGCAGCACATTTCCGAACAAATAAAAATCTTTACCGCCTCCCTTGAAAAGATAGAAAAAGCAATTATAAATGATGATAAAAAAACGCTCATCCAAATTATGCGCAAAGTGCGCCTTGATAAGGAGATGGTAGACAATGCGGACCCTAAAGGTTAATTTGGGTGAAAAAAGCTACAATATTTTAATAGAAAAAGGCATTATTAAACAGGTTGGTCAATATGTAAAAGCAAATAAAACAGTAGTAATAACGGATAACAATGTAAATCATTATTATGGAGAACAAGTTATTTCGACAATTGATGGCAATGTTAAAAAGCTTGTTTTACCTGCCGGAGAAGAAACAAAATCCCTTGACAGCTTAAAGTATGTTTACAATTTTCTGTTGGATTTTAAAATAACGAGAGACGATTTAATAATCGCCTTAGGCGGCGGGGTTATTGGCGACTTATCAGGGTTTGCGGCGGCGACCGTTTTGCGCGGAGTGAGATATATTCAAATACCTACCTCTTTGTTGGCGCAGGTGGACAGTTCAATAGGCGGCAAGGTTGCGGTAAACTCTGACTACGGTAAAAACCTCATAGGTGCATTTTATCAACCTAAACTGGTGCTAATAGACCCTGATTGCCTTGCCACATTGGATAAAAGATTTTTCTCGGACGGTATGGCAGAGGTAATTAAATACGGCTGTATTTATGATAAAGACTTGTTTGATATTGTAGAAGCAGGTTGCATAGATGAAAAAATTGACGAGATAATCGAACGCTGCTGTAATATAAAAAGACAAGTAGTTGAAAAGGACGAATTTGATACCGGTGAGAGAATGCTGCTAAACTTCGGTCACACTATCGGGCACGCCGTTGAAAACCATTATAATTATCAAAAGTATTCGCATGGCGAGGCAGTTGCAATAGGCATGTATAACATTTGCGTTTTAGGCGAAAAGATGGGCATAACAGCCCCGGGTACGGCAGATAGGGTTAAACAAGTGCTTATAAAATACAATTTGCCTTTTAGACTGGATATCGGCATGGAAAAGCTTTCAGATGCGATTGCACTTGATAAAAAGTCACAGGGTGAAAATATTAATTTGATTTTATTAAAAGATATAGGGAGCGCGATTAGAAAAAAAGATCGGAGAACTTTATTATGAAAAGTGTTACAATAACACCCAGCAAATTGAACGGAAGCATAACACTTCCTCCTTCCAAGTCATTATCACATAGGGCGGTGATTTGCGCCGCACTTGCTGAGGGTGTAAGTGAAATAAGCAATATAGGCGAATCGGAAGATATTAATATAACAATAGATGCAATGACAGCGTTGGGTGCGGTAATAAAAAAAGAAGACAAAAAGCTTATTATTGACGGCACCAACACTCTCAAAATTGACAAGCCTCTTACCATCAACTGCGGGGAAAGCGGTTCAACCTTAAGGTTTTTAATTCCTATTGCCTTACATTGTGATGAGGACATTACCTTTACAGGGCTTGGACGGCTACCTAAACGTCCATTGCAACCATTTTTCAGTTTATTAGACAGGCACGAAATAAGCTATAAAACAGTAAACGGTACATTACCTGTTACAATCGGCAGCGGGGATATAAGCGGGCTAATCGAAATAGAGGGCAATATCAGCAGTCAGTTTATAAGCGGTCTTTTATTGGCATTACCCCTTTTTAATTTTAGTAGTGAAATAAGGGTTACAACGCCCTTGGAATCAAAAGGCTATATAGATATGACAATTGATGTAATGCAAAAATTCGGCATAGAAGTTTCAAACAACAATTACCATACATTTAAGGTGCATGGTGCACAACGATATAAAAGTGCTAATTATATTGTCGAGGGTGATTATTCACAAGCTGCATTCTACCTTGCGGCCGGTGCACTTGGCAGTTTTGTTGTGTGTAAAGGTCTTGAACCTGACAGCAAGCAAGGCGATAAAGAAATAATAAATATATTAAAGCAGATGGGTGCAAGCGTTGTAATTGAGAGCGATGGAATTGCCGCAGTACCGTCAAAATTGCGCGGTTGTGAAATAGATGCCTCACAAATACCCGATTTAGTGCCTATTATAGCGGTGTTAGGCACTCTCGCCGAGGGCGAAACAGTAATTAGAAATGCATCTCGGTTGAGAATAAAAGAAAGCGATCGTTTAACAGCAATAGCCCAGCAGCTTAATATTCTTGGCGCAACAATAATTGAAAAAAGCGATGGTTTAGTGATCGAGGGCATAAATTCGCTGTCTGGCGGCACAGTAAACAGCGAAAAAGATCACCGTATAGCAATGAGTTTGGCAATAGCATCTACCTGTTGCAATGAAGAAATTATTATAGTTGAAAGTGATTGCGTAAAGAAATCCTACCCCGACTTTTGGAAGGATTTCGCTATGCTTGGAGGTAAGGTTGATGAGTGGGATATGGGGGAATAACATTAAAATAAGTATCTTCGGTGAATCGCATGGTGAAGCGGTTGGTGTTAATATTTGTGGTCTTCCCGCAGGTATGGAAGTGGATTCAGACTTTATTAAAGATGAGCTTTTGCGTCGTGCGGGCGGTTGGGACGAGTTTTCCACCACACGTCGCGAACCGGACGATTATAAATTTTTATCCGGCGTTTTCAATGGTAAGTTGTCAGGCTCTCCGGTATGTTGTGTAATCCCCAACATAAATACGCGTTCTGCTGACTATTCTAAAATAAAAAATATTATGAGGCCTTCCCATGCCGACTATACTGCGTTCATTAAATATGGAGGCAATAACGATTATAGAGGCGGCGGACATTTTTCAGGCAGAATAACGGCTGCCCTAGTAATTGCCGGCGCACTATGTAAAATGTATCTAAAACAACACGGTGTTGAAATCGAAAGTAAAATATTGACTAAAGGTCTGGAGGAAAAAATATTACAAGCAAAATCTGAAAACGACAGTATAGGCGGCAGAGTCGAGGTAATGATAAAAGGTGTGAGTCCCGGTATCGGAAGTCCCTTTTTTGACAGCGTAGAAAGTGTATTGTCCCATCTGTTTTTCTCTATACCCGGCGTTAAAGGCGTAGAATTTGGTGCGGGCTTTTCACTTGCAGATATGAAAGGTTCTCAAGCGAATGACGAATTTTATATACAAGACGATAAAATACTTACTAAAACCAATAACAGCGGTGGAATAAACGGTGGGATAACAAACGGTATGCCAATAGTGGCGTGCCTTGCGTTCAGGCCCACAAGTTCAATTGCCAAAGAACAAAATACCGTTGATATTTCATCAATGGAAAATGTTACTTACGCTATAAAAGGCAGGCACGATCCATGTATAGCAAGACGTGGCGCGGTTGTTGCCGAAAGTGCCGCGGCTATAGGCATAACCGATTTAATAATGGAGAATAAATGAATATGGAAATAAATCAATTAAGAGATGAAATAGATAGAATAGACAGCAAACTAATTAGCTTGTTTGAAGAAAGAATGCAAATTTCTAAAGAGGTTGCGGCATACAAAAAGGCAAATAAGTTACCCCTGTTGGACGAAAAACGCGAAAAAGCGCTTTTTAAAAGCAGGCTTGCTTTATTAAAGGCAAAGCATCTTAGCCCATATCTTGAGCCTTTTCTCGAAACAATTGTACATCTCAGCAAAAGCTATCAGTTTAAATGCACAACACAAAAGAATGTTGTGCTAATCGGCATGATGGGCAGTGGCAAAACAACCAAAGGCAAGTTAATTGCAAAACGGCTTGGTATGACATTTATTGATATAGACGAACAAATTGAAAAAAAACAAGGAAAAACAATTTCACAACTGTTCCAAACATTCGGCAGCGCCGAATTTCGGCAGATTGAACACCAAATAATTCAACAGCTTTCCACACAAAAAGATTGTGTTATTTCAACAGGCGGCGGTGTGGTGTTGGATGAAAAAAATATGCATGTATTAAAAGAAAACGGCATAATAATCTTTTTAAACCGCGATATTGAAGAAATAGTTCTCACAATAGATACAAAAGACCGTCCTCTGTTAAATGACGGCGCGCAAATACTTTATAGTATTTATAACGAAAGACTTCCGCTGTACAAAAAATGGTGCGACATTGAAATAACAAGCAACAGCGACAGTATAGATGAAGAAGTCGATATTATTACCAAGGAGTTATTTATACTAAACACTAATTAAAAGTCAAATAAAAAACGAAGGATTTTTCTCGTCAGGCAAGACGGAAGAACCCGCCAATACTTTCTGTATTGGCGGGTTCTTCCAACAAAGTATGGAGAGAAAAGGAGAAGTTTTTTATTGATATTTTAATTGGATAGTAGTATTAGTCTTCAACAGTAAGCTTTTCTATTGCTTTTTGTATTCTGCTGATACTTTCTGCTTTGCCCAATACTATTGCAAGTTCAATACCCCCACCCGGTGTAATTGCTTTACCTGAAAGGGCTATTCTCAAAGGATACAATAACTGTCCGTTTTTAATACCCAATTGGCTTACCAATTGCATAAGATTATCATGCAGGGTTTGTTGTGACCAATGTTCGGTTTGTTCTACAACCGGTAAAATATGTGTTAGGGCAGTTTTTGAATTTTGGCAATCAGTTTTCATTTTTTTATGAACAAAAAGCTCAATATCATAATCCGGCAGATTATCAATAAAATCAACTTGTTCAGGAATGTCCGACAGCTTTTCGCAACGCTTTTGGAAAAGTGAACTTAGAAAACGCTTATCCGCGGTTTTGCTTTTAATAGAGCTATCAAGATAAGGACGCGTTTTTTCATAAAATTCTTGCTCGCTGAGCGCTCTTATATATTCACCGCTTAACCACGAAAGTTTTACCTCGTCAAAAATGGCGGGGGATTTGCCTATACCTTTTACATCGAATACACTGATAAGCTCGTCCAGTGAATATTTTTCCCGTTCGCTTTGTGGGCTCCACCCCAATAGCGCAATATAGTTTATAACAGCTTCTTTTAAATACCCTTTTTTTATAAAATCTTCGTAAGATGCGTCTCCGTCGCGTTTTGAGAGTTTTTGGGTGTGATTTCTCACCACCGGGCTGCAATGAATATAAACGGGAATATCCCAGCCGAAAGCATTATATAGCAAATTATACTTTGGTGTGGACGATAGATATTCACTTCCCCGCACCACATGTGTTATTTTCATTAAATGGTCGTCAATTACATTCGCAAAATTGTATGTAGGCATCCCGTCTGATTTTATTAAAATGCCATCGTCTAAATCGCTGTTTTCCACAGAAATCTGGCCAAATACAACATCATTGAATGATGTAGAGCCATGCTCCGGTGTTTTTTGTCGTATTACATACGGCATACCCGCTTCTATCTTCTCTTTTATCTGCTGTTGGGTCAATTGTCTGCAATGCTTGTCGTACCTCGGCGGTAGTTTCTCAGCTTGTTGCTTTGCGCGCACCTCGTCAAGCCTTTGTTTATCGCAAAAACAATAGTATGCCCCACCCAAATCCAATAGCTTTTGGGCATATTCTTTGTATATGTCCATACGCTCGCTTTGGATGTACGGGCCATATGCACCACCTATGTCCGGACCTTCATCCCATATCAGACCGGTCTCTTTTAAAGTATCATATATTATATTAATAGCACCGTCTACATACCGTTGCTGGTCGGTATCTTCAATACGCAAAACAAAATCACCGTTTTGTGACTTTGTTATTAAATAGGCGTACAGTGCAGTTCTAAGGTTGCCTATATGCATATATCCCGTCGGACTGGGTGCAAACCGTGTCCTGACTTTCATAATAGTTATCAATCCTTTCAACTTGCAAAAATTATGATAACATTCTAACACATTATCTTTTATATGTAAAGGCAGGTTTTTCCTGCCCCGGTACGAATATTTTACTATTCCTCATTTAAAATATTAACAAACTTTTTTTGTCAATAACGGCCGCAATCAGCGGCCGTTACAAGGAAAATAGTATTTACTAATTCGCAATTAATGAAATTTTTCTAACGCGAATTAGTATTATACCGTTACATTTTATCTTTAACAACAGTTCTTTCCCGTTCTCTGAACAATAATGTTATTGTCCATAATCCGCAAAGCCCGACAAGCGTATATATAATTCTGCTTATGGCGGCATTTTGCCCTCCGAAAATCATGCCGATAAGATCGACGCCAAATACTCCTATCGAACCCCAATTAAGCGCTCCGATAATTACTAATACCAATGCAAAGCTATCCATAATGACAACTCCTTTAATTATACTTGTTTACACATTTATTATTGCATTCGGAACGATTTGTTATACAGTAAAAATTTTTCATAAAAATTTATCGTTACAAATTTATGCAATAATGTTGTATAAAAATAATTTTAGTGGTATAATAAGTCCGATTAAAGTTGGCAGGTGAAATAATTGGAAAAACTTGTGATAATGGGTGGTAAAAGCCTAAAAGGCAGTGTATCGATAAGCGGGGCGAAAAACGCCGCTGTAGCAGCTATCCCTGCGGCTTTGCTCACCGAAGGTGTATGTAGAATCGACAATGTCCCAAATATAAAAGATGTTGATGTTCTCCTTGATATTATGCGGCATCTTGGCGCAAAAATTAAAAAAATCGGCACAGATGCATTAGAAATAAACTGCGAAAAAATACACAGCTTCACCGTACCGTATGAAATGACAAAAAAAATGAGGGCATCTTATTACTTTATCGGCGCCCTTTTAGGTAGGTTTAATCATGCAGAAGTATCCCCACCGGGTGGGTGCTGTTTTGGTAGCCGCCCTATTGATATGCATATTAAAGGCTTTGAAGCGTTGGGTGCAAAGGTAAACATAGACAGAGGCATAGTTGAGGCGCACGCTACAAAGCTTGAATCGGCACAGGTGTTTTTGGATGTTGTAAGCGTTGGCGCAACAATTAATATAATGTTGGCAGCGACAAGGGTCAACGGCACTACCATCATAGAAAATGCGGCAAAAGAACCTCACGTGGTTGACGTTGCTAACTTTTTAAATGCCATGGGAGCCAATGTCAGGGGTGCAGGTACAGATACAATAAAAATCAAAGGCGTTGAAAAAATGGCCGGCGGTTCGTATACACTAATCCCTGATCAAATAGAAGCGGGTACATTTATGATTGCCGCCGCCGCTACTCGTGGTGATGTTCTTATAAAAAATGTTATACCTAAACACTTAGAAAGTATAACGGCAAAATTAGTGGAAGTCAATGCAACGGTAGAAGAATTTGACGACAGTATCCGTGTATCAAGAAATGGTCCCCTTCACAAGGCAAATGTCAAAACCATGCCGTATCCGGGTTTCCCCACCGATTTACAACCACAAACGGTTGCTTTGCTTAGTATGGCCAAAGGCACATCAATTGTTACTGAGAGTGTTTGGGACAATCGATATCAATATGTGGACGAGCTGCGAAGGCTTGGGGCACAAATTAGTGTAGACGGTAAAATTGCTGTTGTTGAAGGCGTGGAAAAATTGTCGGGTGCAAATGTAAAAGCGACCGATTTACGTGCCGGAGCCGGGCTTGTAATTGCAGCACTTATGGCGGACGGGGTAACGCAAATGCATGACATTTATCATATTGACAGAGGCTATGAAGGGTTAGAATTAAAATTAAATTCCCTTGGTGCCCAAATAGTTAGAAGAAACAGCGGCAAATCATTGATTAACGAGAAAGGGATAGCATATGTCTAAACTATGCACACTTGTTAGCGGCAGTAGCGGGAATGCAGTGCTATTATCCCATAAAGGTACAAATATTTTGATTGATTGTGGCATAAGCGCAAAACAAGCCGGCTTATGCCTTTGTGATATCGGCGAAAGACTTGATTCAATCCATTACATTTTGGTAACCCACGAACATATCGATCATACAAAAGGTGTAGGCGTTTTATCACGCAAATTTGATATACCCGTAATAGCCAGCGAAGGAACATGGCAAGGAATGAGCATTGGCAATGTTGCATTAAAAAACAGAATTGCATTTGATACCAATGTGCCTTTTAAATTAGACGATATATTGATTACGCCCTTTGACATACCACACGATGCGTTACAACCAACCGGGTATCATTTTGATTTGGGCAATAAAAGGGTAGCGGTCGCAACAGACATAGGTCATGTTAACACTGAGGT
>JAAZFB010000588.1 GCA_012511915.1 Clostridiaceae bacterium | reverse complement strand
ATTTTTCAATTATGACGGCTATAAGCTACTTTGTTCAAATAGTATTTATAATTTTAGGAGCATACTATTTTATAATTTCGCTTTTTAGCTTTATCCCGCGACGCGAAAAGGATATTAAAGACAATAAATTTAGAAAGTATGCACTATTGGTAGCAGCACATAATGAACAACTTGTCATAGAACACATGATTGAAAGCCTTAAAAAACTCGACTACCCCAATAATAAATACGAGATATTTGTTATTGCCGATAATTGCACAGACAATACCGCACAAATAGCATCCAAATGTGGAGCTACTGTGTTTGAAAGGACTAATCCAAACCAACGCGGTAAAGGTTATGCTCTCGAATGGATGTTTGGCAAGATATATAACATGGAGAAACACTTTGATTCCGTAGTAGTATTCGATGCTGATAACATTGTGGGCAAAGATTTTTTAAAGAATATTAATAAGCAGCATGTAAAAGGCTTAAAAGTTGTTCAGGGGTATATTGACAGCAAAAACCCCAACGATTCATGGATTACTTACTCCTATTCTATTTCTTTTTGGTCAATTAACAAGCTGTTTCAGCAGTCAAGGGCAAACCTCAATTTAAACTGTCAGTTATGCGGCACAGGGTTTTCCGTTGATGTTGATGTTTTAAAAGAAATCGGTTGGGGTGCCACTTGTCTGACAGAGGATATGGAATTTACCATGAAGTTAACATTAAACAATATCAAAGTCGGATGGGCAAAAGATGCTATTGTATACGATGAAAAACCGCTAACATTATCGCAATCGTGGAAACAACGTATACGATGGATGCAAGGTCATGCTGATGTCGCGTGCCGATTTGTTAGCAAACTAATAAAAAAGGCCTTTGTTGAAAGAAGCCTTATTTCCCTGGATTGTGCGCTTTACTTATTGCAACCACTCCGAATAGTAACCATGGGGGCAATTACCGTAATGGCATGGATACAAACAGCATACCCTGAAAGCAATCTTGTCATTTGGGGGTTAATACCACGCGGTGTGTGGAATATAGTAGTTATTATGCAGTTTGCATGGACACCGCTAGTATTGCTCGTTGAAAAAAAGGCAACCAAAAGAATTTTTATTGGTTACCTTTCATATATAATTTACACCCTTACATGGGTACCTATTGCAATTGTCGGAATAGTAAATAAAAACAAAAAAGAATGGTTCCATACAAAGCACACCCGCAAAATAAGCATTAACGAAATCCAATAAACTGCCACATTATATAAAAAAACAAAGCGTGGGTAGGGCTTGCTAATTGTAATAAGTTGCCCTTTCGCCCTCGCTTTTTTCATTAAATTGCGCCTTTAGCACTTTTTGAACGCTGATTGAAGAAGGTATCGATCCTAATATAGGATAATCATATTTTGAAGTTAAGTCATCTTGGTTTTTAACCCGATTATCAAATAAATCCATAGCGATAACAATACTAACGCCTATCATTAAACCTAATACCAGCCCAATTGCCGTATATTTTATATGATTCGGGCTTGATGGGCGCACAGGTACGTTTGCATGGTCAATTATTTGAACAGAACCGCCCTTAAAAATACGCGGAATTTCTGTTTTTGAATTTTCAAGTATTGTTTCAGCTAAAACCGAGGCAACATGAGGGTTAGTATATGTAACAGTAATCTCCAAAATCTCGGTATCGTTTTTCGACAGTATAGTCATCATAGAGCTGAGTTTCACCGGTGGTATATCAGTACCACTATCGTTGCTAACCATGTTCAAAAATGTTTGGCTTTTCAAAATTTCAATATAAATTGTTGCTAAGCGTTGCGATGCAACCATATCTGCATATTGAATATCTTTTGAAAGTGATAAATCTGTCGGGAAGCTTACCATATTTGAATTATCGACATAAATCATGCCCTTTGATTGATATTGGGGTACAACAAAAAAATAACTGTACAAAAAAGCTAAAATCCCGACCAATAAAGTCGAAAAAACTACTATCCATATTTTTTTTATAACCAAAAGTGCCAATTCAACTAAATTTATTTCATTATTCAACAAAAATCCCGCCTTATGTTTAAAATGTTCCAACAATCTATTACTGTTGTATACTAATTCCCAATTAATAAAGTTTATTTACGTAAAATGCCGATCAGTAAAACCCCAGCTCCTAAAACAGAGCCAACTGTATCTATAAGAATATCGCTTATTTGGAAGCTCCTGCCGTCCACAAAAATTTGATGCGTTTCATCGCTTATAGCGTATACAAGGCATATTGCAACAGTCAAAACAAATGTCCTAATGCTTATTTCCCTATTTGTGGCAGCAATAGCAGCCATTATCAGCAAACCTAATATAAAAAACAAAAAAAAATGTGCGCCTTTGCGTATCATGCCATCAAGCCTTACTACAATGCTGTGTTTTTCGTTTTCAGGCAGATTTTTTGTGTGTGGCATAGTATTAACAACTGCACCGGTAAAGCCTTTGCTGACCTTGTCCGACTTTTCGGCAGGTTGGGCAGATAACTGGTATATTAATATCATAACCACCAAAACCAAAGCCCACAAAATATACCTTAAAAGCTTCATCAAATGTCCCCTTGTGCTGAATGCTTAACATATAACTCTAAAACCTTATAAATTATTTTCGCCGCCTCTTGCCTTGTGGCGTTATTATTAGGGTTAAAGTTACCCTCTTCGTCACCCTCTATAATTTTGAGATGTTGTAACAACGCAACACTGCTTTGGGCATATACGGCTATATCATCTTCATCAGAAAATGCTACAGACTGACCACTTTCGACTGCGAGTTTATTAATTGCAATAGCATTGGCTATTATTCTGCACATATCTTGCCGCGTTATTAACTGGCCTGTTCCAAACAAATTGTCACCTATTCCGTTGATGATATTATTCTTATACGCTGTCGCAACATATTTATAATACCATTCATCACTGTTAACATCTGAAAATGGAGCATAATGCGCCTGTTCTTCTAAACTGAACAGTTCTACTATAAGCTTAACAAATTCTTCCCTTGTGATACTATCTTCCGGTGCAAAAAGTCTAGGTGCTTTCCCATTTATTATGCCGCGGTAATATAAACTTTCTATGTATTCCCTACCCCATCCGGTTGCATCTTCAAAATAGTATGGTGCATAAGTTATACCGTATTGCCCGGTTGAGTCTATCCGAATAAAAACGTTTTCGCCATCACAAACGCTGTATTTTAACGACAACAAGGCCCCCTCAATTTTATAAACCATTACATTTTTAGAAGAAACCGGAATTTTAACTGTGTATGGTTTTTCAAGGGGACCGAAGCTTTGCTTAACATCACCTCTATACAACGCAATTTCCACCACAGTAGAGCCGTTAAGCCCGGTGCTCCACCGAACACTGTTATCAGAAATAATATTATATAGTATTTTTATATTTGATTTGTTTTCAACATTGCCCTCACCCGAGTTGCCCGCCAATGCGTTTTCGAACGGTCTGTACAAGCCTAATCCAACAGCAAGCTGTTTAAACTGGCGTTTTTCCTCAGCCGTCAGTCCGTTATTTAAAATATCTACATCAATCAAATCGACCAACGCATCCGCAACATGATACAATGCAAAATCATCTTTGTCATAATATGCATCGCCGAGCAGTGGTTTGTTATTATTAATTTCAACGCAGATTTTTAACAAAGCAGCAATTATACCCTCAGTGATATTAAGTTTTTCAAAGACCATTATCACTTCGGGATATTTTCCATATGTTTTATTTATAAACGACCGTAACAAAATTGCATCCGCATCAGAAATATCTGCCTCTTGGCGGTTTTGTATAGTGTCAATCAGCTTACTGCGCAAGTCAGCATCAACCAGTTTAATTCGTTGTAAAAAGCCTAATAACACTTCCTTGTCAACATAGCCGAGCAATTTCCCTATATAGCCGTCATTGTCTTCCTTTTGTTCTCCAACCAAGTCAATCATTAAATCAATACCGCTATCCGTAATTAACATTGGTTTTAATAAAGTAAATATGCTTTGAATTTCTTCGGCAGAAAAATCTGCTAATTCAGTAATCAAAGAATTAGTTGTTGATGTTGCCGTTACAAGTGAATTGACAACAAACATCAGTGCAAAAATCAGTGCTATTATCCTTTTATGCATCAAATTACATCCCAACAAAAATTATAAATAAATTTTTGAAAAACCTTTACATAAAGCCTTAAATTGTTGTATAGGAAAGTAAACTTTCCTATACAACAATTAACAAAAACCTGTTAAGAACTAATTAAGTAAATTTTCAACATACATGAAGTTATACAAAATAGTTGCAACTTCTGCCCTTGTAATGCTATTTAGCGGTCTAAACGTCTTGTCATCATAGCCCTTTATAATACCTAAGGAAAATGCCTTTCTAATCCACTCAGATGCCCAATTCCCTATATCTTGGTTATCGCCAAAGGGCAAGTTGAGAAGCACCCCGGTTTTAGTCAAGGCCCTTGCTATAACCACGGCAAGTTCCTCACGTGTAATGATATCACGTGGTCGGAAAAGACCATCGTCATAACCGGTGAAAATACCCATTTGTGTAAGCAAATAAACCGACTTTTTAGACCAATCAGCTATATCTGTATTATCCTCAAAGTTTTCTTCAAACTCACTCTCTAATCGTTGCTCAAGCCCCAATGCCCTAACCAAAGTAACAGCGATCTCTTCCCTGGTGATACCCTGTTCAGGCTTGAAAGAACCGTCTGTATATCCTTCAAACACGCCTTGCCTCGAAAGAACGCCTATATAAGGCGCAGCCCAATGGTCTCCATCAACATCATTAAGTTGGCTGAGTGCTTGCATTGTTTATGTGGTAACAGGTGGTGCGGTAATGATAGTGGGCTGTTGTTGTGGTTGTTCGCCCGTTGCAATGATGGGATAAGATATTACACCACCACCACAACTGCCGCT
>JAAZFB010000587.1 GCA_012511915.1 Clostridiaceae bacterium | reverse complement strand
TTTTCATAAATGAAACAGGGAGTAAATAAATTGTTGAAGATGAATAAAAATATATTTTATTTCACTGTTTTTGGCTTATTAATATTGCTCTCCTGTGGCGATAAAAATTCGCGTTTAAATAGCAGTGAAGACAATAATAATTTCAATCTTGTTGATTTAATGATTGGTACTGACTGGAACGGCCACACTTTTCCGGGAGCCACGCTGCCTAATGCATTGGTACAGTTAAGCCCGGATACAAAAACCGAAACATGGAATAATTGCTCAGGATATCATTATAGCGACGAGAGTATTTTAGGATTCAGTCATACACATTACAGTGGAACTGGCGCGGCCGGAGGAGGTGATATTTTATTTATGCCTACTGTCGGCGACATCAAAATGGATCCTGGCGATGCAGAAAATACAGAGAGTGGCTATCGATCAAAATTCTCACATGAAAAAGAGTCCGCTCATCCGGGGTATTACGCTGTACTTCTTGAAGATTATAACATTCAGGTTGCATTAACTGCAACAAAAAGAGTGGGATTCCATAAATATGATTTTCCAAATGACAAACAGGCAAATGTAATTCTGGATCTTGTTCATGGCATAAGTGATAGTCCGGATAGTTTATATCTAAATATCGACAAGAATGAAATATCTGGTTACAGAGCTGCATCAGGAGGTTTGGATAAAAGTAATGTTATCTTTTTTGTCGCAAAGTTTTCGGAGGATTTTGAAAGTTTCGGCCTGGCAGATAACGGTACAGTACAGCAAAACGTCGGTTCACTCAAGGGGAGAAATGTAAAGGCCTTTTTTACGTTTCCAGCAAACGAAAAAGATCCTCTTCTGTTAAAGGTGGCCATTTCGACAGTTAGCATTGAAGGTGCAAGAAAGAATATGGAAGCCGAAATTTCTCATTGGGATTTTGACAAAGTACGAAAATCTGCACAGGAGGCCTGGAGCAAAAAACTAAATGCAATACAGGTTGAAGGGGGTACAATAGCGCAACAAAAGATATTCTATACCTCTTTATATCACTCTTTTATTCATCCGAACCTCTATATGGATGTTGATGGAAAATATAGATCATCAAACAAAGAAATATATACAGCGACAAAAGGTTTTGAAAATTACACTACTTTTTCCTTATGGGATACCTTTAGAGCTTTACATCCCTTGTTAACAATTATTGATCAGGAAAAGACCAATCAATATGTCAGAACATTTATTGAACGTTATGAGCATACTTCAAATATGCCGGTTATGGAGTTTTCCGGTTCTGAAACCAACACTATGATCGGTTCTCATGCGGTTTCTGTTGTAGCAGATGCGTACATTAAAGGAATTAGAGATTATGACGTAGAAAAGGCATATACGGGCATTAAACAATTGGTAAATACGTATGGCCCCGGGAAAGATTATTACCTGCAATATGGTTTTGTCCCTGATGATTTTAGTATAGAATCGGTTTCAAGAACGCTCGAATACAGCTATGATGATTGGTGCATTAGCAGACTTGCCAAAGATTTTAATGCCAAAGATTTTAATCTTTACAACCAAAGGGGGCAATTTTATAAAAACGTTTTTTCTAAGGAAACAGGGTTTATGAGCCCAAAGAATAGCGATTATGAGTGGGTCGCTGATTTTGATCCCAAACTGGTTACAAAACTTCATTATACCGAAGCAAATGCTTATCAATATACACCTTTTGCACCGCAGGATATTGAGGGTTTGATAAAGATATTCGGAGGAGATGAAAAATTTGAAACGTTTTTAGATGATATTTTTACTACTGAAAGTGACTCTGATGCAATGGAAGCAATGGATCTGGATGTGACCGGTTTAATCGGTCACTACGTCCATGGAAATGAACCAAGCCATCATATTGGGTATTTATACAATTATGTTGGCGCCGGATGGAAAGGACAAAAGCGCATAAGGGAAATACTCACCACACTCTATTTTGATACACCGGATGGAATTAGTGGTAACGATGATGCCGGACAGATGTCTGCATGGTATGTGTTTAGTGCCATGGGATTTTATCCTGTTACTCCCGGATTGGATTATTATGCCATCGGAAGTCCTTTGTTTGATAAAGTAACTATCAATTTAGAGAATGGAAAAAAGTTCGAAATACACGCTAACAATAATGGGGAAGATAATGCCTTTGTTCAATCGGCCGAATTGAATGGTAAAGCTTATACCAAAGCCTATCTTAATCATCAGGATATAATGAATGGCGGTAAAATTGTTTTTGAAATGGGAAACGAACACAATAAGGTTTGGGGAGCTAAAAAAGAAGATCGGCCATGTTCTTTACAATATGAATG
>JAAZFB010000586.1 GCA_012511915.1 Clostridiaceae bacterium | reverse complement strand
TTCAATAGCTTGTTTGACTGCGTCAAGCCCAACATTTTTGGTTACACCAACCAACGTTATATCTTTGCAGTGTTTACCGGCTTTTTGTGCAGAGCTGGCGATTCTTTCATTAATTATTTTTATATTATCAGCTATACTCACCGCAATATTTTCCCTTCCTCAATGTTTCTGCCCGACACTATAACTTCATCATAAAGCAACAAACCATTTTGCATGTTATTGTCTTCTTTAACAATAACATACTCATCACCCTTGTAAAGCACATCGATGTTTTTAAACAATGCTATATTTTCTTTAGCAATATATACACCGCTTTGGCTTACATTTATTACTCTTATCGCATCGAAGGGGATTTGGAACCCACTGCATTTCTTTTTGACTATCTCTGCACTTATGTTACGTGCCGGATATATATTATCAACATACAGCATACATGATAATACAACAGCAACTTTTCCGTTTACCTCTTCGGAAATATAGGCAACATTAGCATCAAGCGTTTCATCTGACAGTTCCGGAAAACGCATCAACAAATAAGCACCGATTTGTATATCGTTAACCCATTTTGCATCAACAGTTGCCGCATAATACCATTCATAGTTGTCGACCATTTTCATAAAAGTTTCACCGAGTGTATCTTCTTTGTCGTTTTTTTGTACAAGGCTGCTTGCAGTTTGTAATGAATCCGGTGTTATTTTCGAAAAGTCCGATAAATCAAAATGATTTTCCAATCCGTCCACTTCTGCGCCGAATACCCCGCTAACAGGTGCAAACACATCAATACGTGTATAACCGGCTTGAGATTCAAGTTGTTTTTTTTCTTGCAAAAGCTGCTCTGCCTTGTCTGTATCCGGCACTTCTTCGCCCATTTCCTTAGCGCGTTGGAGTAAAATCCTCTCCAAATCGTTTTTATATGTTAAAACTTTTTCAGTATCTTCGCGATATGTAGCGTCAATTACACTTTCCACCGTCTTAGCTATTGTATTTTCTATCTGGACAATATCGCCAATTATCAGTTCTTCTTTAATTTCATGACGTTGGAGCCGCTGCAACCGTTCGTTAACGCCCACAATTCGGCGTTGTAAATCTTTGTCTACTTTCCCTTCAAATACAGTTGCAACCCTTGCTCCTTTGTTTACCCTTTCGCCCTCACGTACAGCATAACTAATTATGCCTTGTGCAGGTGAATTTATCACTGTCTCGTTTCGTAAAATTAACCCGTTTACATCTATTTTGTCCTCCATTGAGCCGTAACGCACCGTTACGGTGGATACAGGCTCACGCGCAATTCGTATGAGGGTATACGCGATAAAACAGAACAATAACAGTATTAGTAACCTTAAAATTCGGTTACTGCATCTTCTTGCTTTTTTCTTGGGCTTTACTGTTTTGACTTTTACATTGCTATCCATTATTATTTATTATTTTCGCTTTCGTCGTCATTATTGAAAACCATGGACCTTGTAGGAACAATAGTTGAAATAGCATGTTTATACACTAGTTGCTGTTTACCCTCGCTTTCAAGAATTACAGTAAAGTTATCAAATCCTTTAACCACACCCCTGAATTGAAACCCATTAGTTAAAAAAATTGTTAACATAACCCTATCCTTACGTGATTGATTGAGAAACACATCTTGCAAATTGATATTAGCTTTTACCATTTTGTCTGCCTCCTTATCCAAATTATATTGTCATTCTTTCTAAACCATGTTAATTGCCGTTTGGCATATCGGCGTGTGTTCCGAGCTATTGATGTTTTTGTTTCTTCTAATGTGGCAAGGCCTTTAATATATTGCATCGTCTCTTTATACCCTATTCCTTGCATTGATGTCATTTTTTCGTTAACACCCATTTTGTAAAGACGGATAACCTCCTGGACAAGCCCCCTGTTAAACATATCCTCAACCCTGTTATTTATACGGTTATAGAGCTCTGCCCTGTCTGTATCTATAGCATATATTGTTGCATCATACAATGGGCCGTCAAGTAGCGACTTTCTTTTTTGCTCTGTTGCCGTTTCGCCCGTTACATGGAATATCTCCAACGCTCTTATTATGCGTTTTACATCGGATAAATGTATTTTTTCGGCGCTGTGGGGGTCAATCTGTTTTAACAAATTATATAAATATTCATTCCCCTTTTCATTTGCCGTTTGCCGGAGAAGTTCTCTATATTTTTCATCAACCCCGGCAGGAGAATATGAAATATTTTTTACCACCGAATCAATATATAACCCGGTACCACCAACCAATAGAGGGGTTTTGCCCCGACTGTGGATATATTCAATATACTTATGCGCCGCAGCGGAATATTGTGCCACCGAATACTGCTGTGTGGGCTCGATTATGCTAATCAAATAATGCGGAATACCCATTTGCTCTTTTTGTGATGGCTTTGCCGTACCTACATCCATGTATTTATAAATCTGCATTGAATCTGCGTTTACAATTTCACAGTTGTTCTTTTGTGCATATTCTATAGCCAAATCCGTTTTGCCCGAGGCAGTAGGTCCGGTAATAACAATAAGTGGTTTTTTCATATCCAAACCTACACTATTCTTTTAAACATTTTTTCCAACTGATATTTTGTTAGTGTTACAAACAATGGCCGCCCGTGAGGGCATGTGTTTATATCGCCCTCTTTTGTAATATCATTAATTAACGCATCAATTTCACTTTTTTGCATTATCGTATTACCCTTAACCGCAGCTTTGCACGAAATGGTTTTGAGCATTTGGTCTTCATTGTCGGAAATGGCCTCACCCGGTGAATCAATTAGAGAAATAAGTTCACCAATAAGCGTTTTAAGAGTTTGTCTTTGCGCTGTAATTGGAGCTTGTCTCACTAATATAGAATTATTACCAAAATCTTCGATTTCAAAACCCAATTTAGAAAATACTTGTAAATTCTCTAAAATTGCCACATGTTCTGGCGGTGAAAATACAATGGCAACCGGTGACAATAACATTTGCGCCATCTGTTGGTTTTGTTGGTATGTCATTTTAAACTTCTCGAACAATAAACGCTCATGTGCGGCGTGCTGATCTATCAAAATTATTTTATCGCTAAATTCCACAATAATATATGTGTCAAAAACCTGTCCGACTATTTTATACTGATAATTGTCTTCAAAATTCTGTTGTCGTTGTTGCCTTGGTGTAGTATTGTTAAGGCTTATATTATCAACCATATTAATCTGTCGTTCAGGTTCTTTAGCCATAGATTTTAAGTCGTGCTGTTGTTGTATTTTCGGCGCAAAGTGGATTATTTGTTCCTCGGCACTATGTGCAAGTGCATTTTTTACCGCCCAGTAAACCACATCACACAAAGTGCGTTCATTGGCAAACTTCACCTCTTGCTTTGTTGGATGTACATTAACATCTGCAAATTCCGGCGATATTTTTATATGCAAAACATAAAAAGGGAATTTCCCTGTCATAAGAGTATTTTTATACGCCGCCTCTGCCGCAAAAGTTATCGCTTTGTTTTTTATGTACCTCCCGTTCAAGAATAAACTTTGGAAGGTCCTGTTGCCTCGTGAAGATTCCGGCTTGCCTGCAAGCCCGTAAATTTTAATATCATTTTCACAACGGTCCACTTCTAAAACGCTCTTTGCATAATCACGCCCGTATACGCTGTAAACGCACGATTTTAACTGTCCGTCCCCGCTAAAAAACAGGCGTTCTCTGCCGTCTACAATGTATCTTATCGATATGTTGGGATTGCCCAACACAAAGCGCTGTACAATGTCGGTTATATAACTTGTTTCGGTTTTGTCTGATTTTAAGAACTTCATCCGCGCCGGAGTATTAAAAAACAAATCCCGAACGACAACTGTGGTACCCTTAGGACAACCTGTGGTCTGTTGGGTTATTAGTTTTCCCCCATCGAGCTGTAAAAATACACCATCGCTATCTTGTGTTTTGGTAATAAGCTCTATATTTGAAACTGCTGCTATGCTTGCAAGTGCTTCGCCGCGGAACCCAAGTGTGCTGATTTTTTCCAGGTCCCCGACAGAAGTAATTTTACTTGTCGCATGTCGCAAAAAAGCGTTCTGCGCATCTTGAGCAGACATACCAGAGCCATTATCGGTAAGGCGCATGTACGATATCCCACCATTTTTAATCTCGACGATTATCGAATCAGCCCCAGCATCAATTGAATTTTCGATAAGCTCTTTTATTACCGAGGAGGGATTCTCTACAACTTCGCCTGCCGCTATTTTACTTGAAATCTCCGCTGTTAGCACATGTATCTTATTCATACCTTTTCAGCCCTTATTTTTATATCATACAAAAGGTTCAACGCTTCAAGTGGGGTGATGGTTGCAGGGTCAATTTTTTTAATGCTTTCAATAATTTCTGCCCCTGCAAAATCTGTAAACCCAAGCTGTCCGGATTGTTTTTCTGCTGTAGTGCACGGTTTACCCTTTATCTCAACAACGTCTGTTTTGTTAATATTAGTGTCTTCAAGTGATTTTACAATTTCTTTTGCTCTTTTTATTACCGCATTTTTAACGCCGGCTAATTTTGCCACTTCGATGCCATAACTATCATCAGCCCCGCCGCGTATAATTTTACGTAAAAAGGTTATTTCGTCACCGCGTTTTTTTGCCGAGATACAGTAATTTTTCACACCGTCAATTTTTTCTTCAAGCTGTGTAAGCTCATGATAATGGGTGGCAAACAATGTCTTGGCACCGATTTTTTTAACATCTGCAATATATTCAACAACAGCCCATGCTATGCTGAGACCGTCATAAGTGCTTGTCCCTCTGCCTATTTCATCAAGTATTATTAGGCTTTTAGCTGTTGCATTGTTCAATATATTTGCAACTTCATTCATCTCTACCAAAAAAGTGCTTTGCCCCGCTGCAAGGTCATCGCTTGCGCCCACACGTGTAAAGATTTTATCAACGACACCTATTTGAGCAGATGCAGCCGGTACAAAACAACCCACTTGTGCCATAAGCACTATCAGCGCCACCTGGCGCATATAAGTGGATTTACCCGCCATATTAGGGCCGGTTATTATTGCAAGCCTGTCATTATTATCAAGATTGGTATCGTTTGGTACAAAAAGTTGACTTTTCAGCATTTTTTCTACTACAGGATGCCGTCCATCTTTAATAAATACTTTATCACCTAAACCGACATTTGGCAAGCAATAATTGTTTTTAACCGACACATGAGCAAAACTGGAAAGTGCATCTATCGTGGCAACAGCTTTTGCGGTTTTTTGTATTCTGCTAAACTCGTCTGCCACCTTTTGTTTTATTTCACAAAATATAGAATATTCTAATTGGCAAATTCTTTCCTGCGCACCCAAAATACTGTTTTCGGCTTCTTTTAGTTCGCCTGTTACATACCTTTCGCAATTTGCAAGCGTTTGTTTACGTGTGTAACTGTCCGGCACTAACGGAATGTTTGATATTGTAACTTCGATATAATATCCAAACACTTTGTTATAGCCGATTTTGAGGTTCTTTATACCCGTCTTTTGCCTTTCTTGACTTTCAAGTTGTGCTATCCAATCCTTGCCTTGTGTCATAGCCTTTGTAAGCAAATCCACCTGCTCACTGTATCCTTGTTTTATTATCCCGCCCTCGCGCACAGTAAATGGCGGATTATCAACAATAGCACGATTCAACATCGAGCAAATGTCCGAAAGAGGGTCGATGTTTTTTGTAACCTCACAAAGTAATTCGGATTTTGTTGTAAGCATATTTTGCAATAAATTCGGTAACGGCAATAACGATTTGCCCAAAGCAAGCAAATCCCGGCAGTTAGCACCGCCGGACAAAATACGGCCTAACAGCCTTTCTATATCTTGCATCGGGGACAATTCTGCCCGCAATTCTTCTCTTAATATTGTATTTCCAACAAGCTCGCTGACGGCGCTCAACCGTTTATTTATTCCAACAGGGCTGATAAGCGGTTTTTCGAGCCATGACTTTACCAGCCTTGCGCCCATTGAGGTTTTTGTATCATCCAAAACCCAAATCAACGACCCTTTTCTTTTATTGTCACGCATTGTTGACAAAACCTCAAGGTTACGCCTTGTGGAATAATCAATGTCCATATACTGCCCGTCATCATAAAAAGTTATATCAGATATATGTACAAGCCGACACATTTGGGTTTGAGAAATATATTCTAAGAGTGCCCCAACGGCGACTGCCGCGGAGTCATGCCCG
>JAAZFB010000585.1 GCA_012511915.1 Clostridiaceae bacterium | reverse complement strand
AGGCAGAGCTTTCGGAAAAGATAAAGGCTTTAAATGCAGAACTTGAAAACATGGCTGATAAAGTCATTACAACGGATATGTTCATTAAAATGGTACGGAAATATACTCGTATAAAAAAACTGACCGAGAGAATGTTAAACGAATTGGTTGAGAAAATAGAGGTGCATCAGTCAGAGCGAATAGACGGTGTAAATGTCCAAAAGCTCACCATTCATTGGAACTGCATAGGCTCAATAGAAATTCCGAATCTGCCACAGATTCCTGAAACAGACGTCACTATCCAAACACGGCAGGGCGTAGCGACAAGCTACGCCCCATCACAGAAAGCTGTGTAATATGGGTAAACAAAAGCCGAGTGCTGAGAGGATTATTAAATCCTATAAAAACACTCGGCATGGTCGGGGTTACAGGATTTGAACCTGTGGCCCCTTGGTCCCAAACCAAGTGCGCTACCAAACTGCGCTAAACCCCGATAAACAGCATATGTTATCATACATCAATAATAAAAGTGTTTCAACTGCTAAATTTGTTGTTTAGCTTGAGATATTTCTGATTTCCTTTGTATTTTGATGATTTACTGTCTTTTTCCTATAAATAAATATTTAATTCCGTCTATTATCACAACAGCTAATACACCCAGACCTATAACACCGAAAAATGAATAAAGTTTGCCTACCAACTGCGAAAAACCTGAAAAACTGATTAGCGCGCCAAGTGTGCAAATAATTATCGTTAAAAAACCGGTTTTTATATTGCGCTTTGACTTAATTGTCTTTATTATGCCAAAGCCGTCTGAAACTGCAGTTGTAACCATTGCAATGTAAAGGATTGGGATGTAAAGTGCATTGGCAATGGGGCTTAGGTTATAGATTGCAGATAAAATCGGCAGTTGCGCTGTGCAGTTGTTGTTTGTAAAGAGGGCAATCCATACAATAGAAGATAATATAAGTAGCGTTGCACCGCATGCAATACCTGCTTTTATTGCATCAGATTTTTTGTTTATCAGTTTGTTTAATGCGGACATAACCGGTACCGTTGTCAGCGTGTTATAGCTTACATAAACCATGGTTGAACAAAGCCGGTTGTTAAATGTTCCGGCCTCAAAAAAAAGGGGTTCTGTTTTGTTTGTTATTAGCAGATATATCCCAAAAAAGAAAATACCGGCTATCATTAGGGGTGTGAACAATGTATTTAACACGACTATACCCGAAATATCTTTGATAAATATAAATGCACAAAGAACGCTCATTGCTATAATGCCTGTATATGTGGGCAATCCAAGCTGTTCGTTAAATAATGCACCGCTGCCCGCTATCATTATACAAAAAGATGAAAACATAAATAACGAAATAATCGTGTTTAAAACTGATGTGAACTTGTGACCTGTTATGTCTGTATAATACTCATCGGCATTATTGATTTGTTTTATATGTGTCTTACAGAGTACGCACGCAACAATAAGGCCAAACAGAAAGCCGCTTAAGATAATACCATAGATACTACTACGGCCGTATACGACAAAAAAACGGTAGATTTCTTGTCCCGAGGCAAAAGCCGCACCTATGACAGTACCGATGTAAACCAATGTAGCTTTATGCCAGCCTTTTAGTGTGAACATAAAAACCCCCTATTGACAATTCATAAATAATTAGTAATAATATAATATATAATTACAGGAGGGT
>JAAZFB010000584.1 GCA_012511915.1 Clostridiaceae bacterium | reverse complement strand
CCTCGCCATTTCTTTAATACTCTTTCATGGCCGCTCATGGATTTTCGTATAGGGTTATCAATATCCTTGTAATCATTGATGTCCTTACACATAATGCGATTGTATAAATCTTTTCGCTCCAATCTATGAGATAGCGATTGCACGAAAATTATAATAATCAATCCGAATATTACGCTATACAATGCAATTGTCATTCCGATTCAATCCATGCCGCTATTATTATGATATTAGATTCAATTGGCGTTCCAAAATCAAACGGTTCATTGTCCAAATACCAACCGAACAAAACAAAACCTTCCTTTGTGGGTGCTTCGGGTGGATTTGCATGCGTTCCAAAGGGGATGGTTTGACTTTCCACAGAAGAACCGCCGTCTGTATCAAAAGTTACGGTAACGTTGACAAGAGCTTTTATTTTATTGACCAGTTCCGTTAAATCATTTAAGTTAGGCTTAATTTCGTTTACATCTGCCGCAATTGCAGGTACATCTTCTAAAAGACCATCAACGTCATCTCTTAACTTTGCTATAACGGTTCCCAATTTACCAAATCTACCTGCAAACCCCATAGAATTAAAGACTTTTTCAATTTTCATCATCTTCACCCACTTTCTTTTCACAAGCTCTCACATGGTTTATAAGTCCGGCTTTAGTAGCACACTCCCTACCACAACGCTCACAGATGAATTTTTCCTCAATCTCATCTTCCACAGGTGCAGGTGCAGGTGCGGCGATTGCAGTACCAAAGAATAACTCCGGCGGTTTAGTCGGTACATATTCAACCTTGGGAGATTTTTCCGCTTTCTTTGCAGATTTGATACCGCCAATCAAACAATCAATGCAAATAATAACGCTGTTGCCCGATTCACGAGTATGAGAAATAGAATATGTATCTGTATTTTTGCAACCACGAACCATACACTTTCTTTTTAATCTTTTAGCATACATCAGTAATAACTCCTTTTTATTCTTGATTTTTTAAGAACTCTGTCCTTATACTTTTGCAAATCTGTTCTTTCATCAACCTTTTTCGGCTCAACCTTATCCCGAAGCCGCCAATTTTGAATGCCATATCGAAGTGCTGCCATGGCATCGTCAAGGAAGGGAACCGGCTCATCCACGTATTGCCCGGCCTTTCTATCCTTTTGCCAACGATACTGTTCTATTTCAACAATAGTGTTCACACATGACGGGTCAATAAAAATTTTACGTTGTTGCAACCAATCAATCTGTGCCTTAACACTTCCTGCGCCTTTTTGACAACCAACTGTCCTAAAACCACCACGCCGCCACATCTGTATGCGGTCAGGCTCTGCGCTATCGCAAAACATGACCTTTGACTTATCCCAATCAGCAGCAAGGGGAATAATTTCACTTGTGTCCTTTTCGGTAACGTATATTTCGTTCAAAATGTATATGTTACCGTCCTTGATACCCAAATCCAATAAAGCATTTGCGTGATTGAAGCCGAAGTCCTGCCCATATGCCGCATCGTTATAAAAGCTGTGGTCCTTTGTGAGTTCCTCGACCTGCCAATTCGTAAAGATTAAACCGCTCGTTTCGCCCCATTCCCCAAGTCCATAGACACGATACCCCTCGGGGTCAAGTTGCTTTCTGCGTTCCATACGAGCATAGTACGCTGTATCTATGAACTTATTATCCAAATATGTACTGTGATGAGTAAGCACATCAGGTGAAACTGTATCGAAAAATACTCTCTTAATCCAATGGGATGAACTTACCGGGTTAAACGTGAGTTTGATTTGATAAAATTGTTTGTCGGGTAGGATGCCACGAAAACGGTCATCTATTATCTCAAAATCATCTTGTGAAAGCTCCGTTGCTTCCTCAATCCAACAATCCGTTAACTTACCATTGATAACGTTGATAGATTTCAGCTTCTCACGCTGTCTATCATCGTTCACGCCGGCAAATAGAACCTCGTTACCTTTATAACACTTGATTGATAGTGGTTGAACGGTGTATGTAAAGAATTCGGACAATCCAAGTCTGTTGATACTACCAACAAGCTCCGCAAAGGTGCTATTTTTATTTGATTGCTCAATCTTACGGACACATAAGAGATTCCTGCCATCGTCCATGAGTAATCTAAGTATGTATTGCTGTGCAGTATCAACAGACTTACCGGAGCCAGCTTAGGCGCTGCCTTTCATAACAATATATCTGTGCTTTGATTTATGAACAGGTTTAAAAATTTTATTACACTTAATATTTACGTTATTAGGCAACGGGCATCACCACCTCAAAATCAACGCCGGTGCGACTTGAATAGTTTCCGACAAGACGATTGTAAATTGTTTTTTCGGATATTCCCAATTTCAATGCGCAATCCTTTTTACTTTTAAAAACGCCCACTTTGATTCCATTTTTATAAGCTATGATTTGTTTTCTTGTTTTTTGAACACCAAGCTTAGAAGCTTTCATTTGAATTTCTTTCATAATGTCTAAGTTATCATAAGCGTGCTTAGTGTTACCTTTCACAGTTGTCCATTCAAGATTCTTGTAATAGTTGTTAGTCTTATTAAAATCAAGATGATTTACAACCGTATCAGTAGGTTTCTTTACACAAAAATGCAGAGCCACCAACCTATAAACTCTTTTAGAGCGTTGTTTCTTATCGTAACCGGTCAACCCGATTTGATAATACCCTGTCTTTTTAAGCTGAAGTTTCATTAGGTTACCTGTTCTTAAACTAAAAACATCGCCATAATTGCTTATTTGATATAAGCCTTCATACCCAACAATATCTTTCCATACCTTACTATTCATTGTAATCCACCACTATCTTGATTTTAGTATTCTCGGTGTCCTCACCACGTGACAAGGCTCGTTTGTCATATAGCGTACCAACGGTTTTAACCACGTCACCAATACTTTGCAACTGTAACCTACGTATCTATGCTACAAGCTTGTTTTTCTCGTCCTGCGTGAGTTCTGTTTTGTAACTTACATAGATTTCAACTATTATAATGTTAAGCTCAGTATCGCTGTCAAGGGCAGTTGATAATCGGCGTTCCAATAATTCCATGCCCTTATCAATGAGCTGTGAAGCTCTTTCTGCAAACTCAATTTTCTTTTCGCCACATAATTCCACGAATTCAGGTTTATCTTTATTGTCTTTCACAATTTTTGTAACCCTACTTTCCGGCATTTTTAAGTTTCTTGCGGTTTCTGCATAACTGTGAGTTGTAGCATAAGACAACAATACTTGATAACCCTTTACCGGCGGCGTTGTTTTACCTCGTGCCATTTTTCTCACCTCATAGAAACCCTTATTTTACCTACATCTTAACACGCTAACCTGTTCAGTTACTAAGGTATTTTTCATAAAAATTTTTGCGGTATCCCCCTAATACTTGTTGATACCATTCTTGTGAACCTTTAAGGTTATCGGGGTTATATTTCAAAGCAACACTCACACAATTAGCACGCTCATTCGTCAAGAGTTCATAAAGAGCTTTGTAATCTTCCCCGGCAACCTCAACACACAAATTCAAAATCTTATTTTGCACCCTCATAGGTTGGTCTTTCACGTCAAGGCAGGTAAAATAAATCAATCCCTGTTTCACATAAGGTATTTTTATTGCTCGCTTTTTCTTAAACATTCAAATCCCTCCGCATCTTGACAAGCACTTACTAATCCGTCAAAATCCTCACTTTCGCCTAACAGGTCCGCTAACATGAACACAGTATCGTAATCAATGTCATGTTCTTCAGCAAGATTATATAAATAATCCTCTCTACTGGAATATCCTCGCTCATGATAAATGCAGTGGTTCATTTTCTTACACCTCACAATCGGTATTATTTTTATAGTGCTATTCCTTAGCTTTGGTATCTGATATAGTAAATTAATAGTATTGCCTACACTCCTGCGGCTAAATGTCCTGTCTATTAGTGGAGTAGTATCTATGTCTACCACATCACCGCCATACAACAATACTCCCATTGCACTATGTCCCGTATATCTGCCTTTATTGTTTTCGTCAAGGTATATATATTCCTTAAAATACATACCATTTATTTTAATTGCGTATTCCATTTCAATCACCCCACCAATCGCTATAATGTTCTCTTAAAGCATTCAAAATTGCTAAATATGGAATAAGTAATATTAACGATACTTTTCCGATTCTTGTCATCCCATGTCCGTTTAAAAGCCCTAAAATTGATATTAGTGAAACAATGGCTAATACTATAAGCATTAAAAGTAATAAAGGTTTAAGAAAAGCTGATATTATTTCTAGTAATTGTTTTACATATAGCTCTAAAAACTTTATCATTTTAATTCACCATCCTGTATAGTTTTTCTTTAATGTCATCTGGAATTTCATCTGCTACAATTCCGCCATACCCTTGCCTATGATATAACTTCATAGCCTTGTCATTATATTTTTTATATTCTTTTACATCTCCGTTTATATATCTTATAACTGCTTTAGCACTGTATTGAAT
>JAAZFB010000583.1 GCA_012511915.1 Clostridiaceae bacterium | reverse complement strand
CAACTGAAGAATGCCCTTTGGCATTTTCAGAAACTTCGCTGCTTATTTTATAAGTAATAATATTTGGCTGAGCACTAATAATTTCGTCTGCTGAAAAATTATCAATATAAAATCTTACACCTTTATAATTTAAATCATTTAAAACATAGTCAGTTTTTTTTGAATAAAAAATAGGGATAAGCGGTATCCCCATTTTCATTGCTAAAAGACAGCTATGAAGTCTAATACCGATTATTTGGGAGCAACGAGCCATATTATTTATAATATGGCTACCATCATCATTGTGGGCAATAACTTCTACCATTTCGCCGTTATTGCAAAGCCCTTTTATAGTGTAAGCAGCGGCTAAATCATTTTCATTTTCAATATTAAAAGAAAATAATAACACCTTTTTGTTGTTCTTCTTGATATAGTCCTGGGCTATTTGTGCAATCTTTTCATAATAATACAAATTATTTCTGTGTTGCATTCTATATGCCGAAATGCCAAGACAGCCCTCACCGGTATTTGCCGGCAGCCAACCATCGGGAATAGAAAATAATATGTCGGGGAAACAAAAAAGCGGCTTGTTTTTTATGTGTCCCTTTACAAAATTATACGAGAAGCTGTCCCGAACAGTAAACAAATTGTATTGGTTCATGTCAAATATCGAAAGACGTTTAGCAAAGCTATTAACAAATGGACCTACATTAAAGCCGATAACCGCTGATGGCAGTTTTTTTTGTTTAAATATTTTCGACTTAAGGATATTTAGTATGCAATATACCATGCCGGATCTTCCGGTGATTATAAAGCCCGAACCGACAATTCTAAGCACGAGGTCAATTTTAATGTTTTGATTTTCAAACCAATCAAATATATTTTTGCTGTTAATAAAAGGCAACAATAATTCCTTTTTTGCCTCTTTTATATACAACCTGCAATCGCTTAGTTGATGGGCAATTATTCTTATCATCATATCATCGCCGAAATTCCTGTCAAAGTAACCATCGACAAGGATATTCTTAGTATTCATATTTATTCAGCTCCCGGTGTGCGTACGATTTTTTCAGATTTTTGTACTTTTTTTAAATTTAGTATTATTTCTATCACTATTGCAAGAAATACGCCGAGCAAAAGGCCGACACAGCAAGTTAACAGAAGATAAAACCTAACTGAAATTCCATTTATGATGTTTATTCCGGACAGCATTACGATATGTTGGCTTGCACGTAGGTCGTTATATTCTTGAATTGTCGCGTATGTTATTTGATAGAGGTCTGACATTTTGCCGCTGATGTATTCGATTTGTTTATTGGCATTGGCTTTTGCATTTTCATAATCAATTGTTTCGTTAACAGGCGTGCTAAAAGCAGTTATTACAAAATTACAATAATCTGCATCAACTGTAGAAGCACCGGCGCCCACTCCATCCGAAACATAGCTGTCAAATAAACTGTCGTATGTTGTTTTGGTACGGCTCATTTCTTCTTGAACATAAATCTCTGCAGTGTCAAATTCATTGTCGGATTCGTTTTTATATGCATTTGGTACCGATTTATTGCTTTCAACAAAGCGTTCAATCAATGAAAGGGCAACATTCGCCGAATTGTTTTTATGGGCACTCGTAAGCTCGTATTGCTCTTTTCTATAGGTATACTTTTTCAGCAATGCTTCTTTATTGTCAGTAATCTGTGCATTAAGAATATTTGAAAACAATGCCGGTAAATCGTTGTTCTTAATTTCTTTATATAGGACAGATAAATCAGCTAAACTTTTCCCGGTAGCGGAGGAACGAAAATCCGGTTTTGAAGTATATCGTTCTTCCAAATAGCTTATTATGTTTGTTAAGGTGGAATCCATCACTTCAGCAACTTCTAAATAGTCATGGTTATTTATATCACTGTCAAAATCAATTTTAGCTATGGCAGAATTATTCAAATATGTTTCACTGTAATAAATGCTGTAATGTTTTATTACTGCATCAACGACATCTCGTGCATAAGCACCGTCTTTATCATTTTCCACAGTGAATTTAACCGAATAGTCAACGGGATAGTAAATGTATTCCTCGCCCTCTTTAGTTTTTGATTGTTTTAATGCCACAATTTCATCCGGGATTATGGGCGAAACAGACATCCTTGAACGTATTTTTTCAACGCTTTCTGTTATGCCAAGGTCGGCTATTGCAGCCGCAATTATATTTGGTGAAGTAATTTCGTTCACATCAAGCGATTTGCCGTTGGGTGTTAAACCGGATTTGGCATTTTGGTCGGCATAGCTGATAATTGTTTCTGCACTATATGTTTGGTTTTTATAGATGTAAAAGCCCATCAGCAAAAGTGATATTATCAATACCTCTGCTATTCCGCCCTTCCATTTATTCAAATAATCCAATATATCCCAAATTGATAATCTCATGTGTGTAGCCCCCTGTGATCAAATTTGCTTTGGAAAATAAAAAACAAACTTGTTGAGAAAAATACCCAAAATGCGAACATTGCTGTCGATACCAATTT
>JAAZFB010000582.1 GCA_012511915.1 Clostridiaceae bacterium | reverse complement strand
TAGTACTCTGTCAACTCTAAAACGTATGTTATCCGGCGAGAAAAATTTTTGTAGGACAAGGCGGAGGATTGAGGAATACTGTACGTATTCCGATTGACGACAACGCAGTCATACGGAAATTTTGCCGACGGTAACGTATGGAATTAGGGTTGACAGAGTACTAGTGCCTAGTATAACATCTTGATATCATCGTCAACTGTTCCGATACCCGCAATACCGAATTTTTCAACCAAAACCTTGGCCACATTAGAAGACAGGAAGCCCGGAAGAGTGGGACCAAGATGGATATTCTTCACACCCAGATATAAGAGCGCAAGAAGCACAATAACTGCTTTCTGCTCATACCACGCGATATTGAATTCAATCGGAAGCTTGTTAATATCATCGAGTCCGAATACTTCTTTCAGCTTAAGAGCGATAACAGCAAGTGAATAAGAGTCGTTACACTGACCGGCATCTAATACTCTCGGAATACCTCCGATGTCACCAAGACCCAATTTATTATAACGATATTTAGCACAACCTGCTGTAAGAATAACCGTATCCTTCGGGAGCTTTTCTGCAAACTTTGTGTAATATTCCCTTGATTTCATACGACCGTCGCAGCCGGCCATAACAAAGAACTTTTTAATCGCTCCGGATTTTACCGCATCAACTACCTTGTCAGCCAAAGCCAGCACCTGATTGTGCGCAAAACCTCCGACTATGCTTCCGGTCTCAATTTCATCGGGTGCGGGAAGGGTCTTGGCAAGCGCGATAATTGTGGAGAAATCTTTTTTACCGTTCTTATCGGCTTCAATATGTTTGCATTCGGGGAATCCTGTTGAACCGGTTGTAAAAATTCTGCTTCTGACTTCTTCACTCTTAGGAGGAACAATACAATTTGTGGTGAAAAGTATCGGGCCGTGGAAGGACTCGAATTCCGTAAGCTGTTTCCACCATGCATTACCGTAGTTGCCCACGAAATTATCGTATTTTTTGAAAGCCGGGTAATAATGGGAGGGCAGCATCTCGCTGTGGGTATATACATCCACACCACTGCCTTTGGTCTGCTCTAAAAGCTGTTCCAAATCTGTCAGATCATGACCGGAAATCAGGATCGCGGGATTTTTTCTGACACCGATATTGACTTCGGTAATTTCAGGATTCCCAAACCGTGATGTGTTGGCCTCGTCCAGAAGCGCCATTACTTTGACGCCATATTCGCCGGTTTTTAATGTCAGTGCCACCAGATCGTCGGCAGTAAGTGAATCGTCCAGTGTTGCTGCCAGCGCCTCGTAGATAAAAGCGTTTATTTCAAGGCTTTCTTTTCCGATGTTTTTCGCGTGCTCGGCATAAGCCGCCATACCCTTAAGACCATAGGTGATCATTTGACGAAGAGAACGCACATCCTCGTTTTCAGTTGAGAGGACCCCCACGGCAGAAGCTTTTTCTAGCATCGAATCTCTGGAATCCACGCTGAATATTGCAGCGTCGCTTAAATTATTTGTTGTAATAGTTTTTCTCAGCTCATCTCTGATGGCGATCATTTTCATAATCTGTTTTTCAATAGAGCTGTCATCGAAATTTGCATTGGTAATGGTCATAAAAAGGCTGCTGAGCATTTCATAGTTTGTGCTGGCAATCTTGCTGATATCTATTTTCCCCTTGACAACGATTTCCGAAATGCCTTTAAGAGTGTAGATTAGAAGGTCCTGCAGTTTGGCGACTTCCTCATTTTTTCCACATACACCGCGTACGGTACAGCCTTTTCCTCCGGCAGTTTCCTGACATTGATAACAAAACATTCCCATGTTTTTTCCTCCCGTTATTTTATTTTAATATTTTACATTTTAGGAGCAGGCGCTTTAATAATAATAAGCTCCAATGTTTCTGTGCTCAGATTTTTAACATTCATCTTAGTCTGAAAAGGAATTTTCAATATTGACCCGGCATTGTATTCATGTATTTCCTGCTCATCAAGCGCAATGGACAATGTTCCTCTTACAACCGTCATATAGACATTTGAATTTGAAAAATGTTCTGGCAGTCCTTCATCTTTATTAAACACCATATGCATATAATGCAGATTCTCATCCATTATGACCTTTTCGATAGTTTTATCATTTCCAGTGTATAAATTAAATACTTTTTCAACCATTTTATATAACCTCCATTCACTCTAATATTTTGCCGTCTGTAGAAATAGTGATTACCTGCCACGGAATAAATTTGCCACTGTTTTGCAGAGCTGATTTAACGGCATTTTCAATCCCTCCGCAACAGGGGACTTCCATTCTGACAACCGTTACGCTTTTGATATTGTTGTTTTTTATTATTGCCGTGAGCTTTTCGCTGTAATCACCCTCATCAAGCTTTGGACAGCCTATCAATGTGATACGGTTTTTTATAAACTCATTGTGGAAATTACCATACGCGTAAGCTGTGCAATCGGCGGCAATCAACAGTTTTGCACCATTAAAATATGGTGCATCAACAGGAGCAAGCTTGATTTGAACAGGCCACTGAGATAACCGGCTTGTAATATTTATATTGTCCTCGCATGAGCATGAAATATCACTGTCGTGATGAATTGCTTTAGATTGTGTTCCGGGACAGCCGCAGGGAAGTTTTTCTCCTTGCTTGTTCATTTTATTTGCATTAACCGCT
The DNA here is from genome assembly GCA_012511915.1 of Clostridiaceae bacterium. Taxonomy (GTDB): domain Bacteria; phylum Bacillota; class Clostridia; order Monoglobales; family Firm-18; genus JAAZFB01. Next base: position 3,974 of record JAAZFB010000582.1, on the reverse strand, counting down.
ACTTCATCGTATTCTTTAGCTTCTCTTTCCTCAAAGCTGATGGCGCCTGTCGGACAGGCCGGTAAACAAGCACCCAAACCGTCGCAATAATCATCGCGTAATAATTTTGCTTTCCCGTTCACCATTCCGATTGCTTCTTCATGGCAGGCTTGTGCGCATAATCCACAGCCGTTACATTTTTCTTCATCAATCTTTACTATTTTTCTAACCATATATTTACCTCCTGTCGTTATATCTTGACTTTATGGTTTAACTATACTATACTTAATCCAATAAGTCTGTTGGAATTCCAACGAAAGAGGATTTTATGAAAAATTATTTAGATGTATTGAAAACGGTCAAATTATTTCAAGGGATAGAACAAACGAATTTGCAGCCACTTTTGTCTTGTTTGTGCGGGAGGGTGGTTAATTATGAAAAAGGGCAAACTGTCTTTTTCAGTGGCGAAAGCATCGAACAATTTGGCATTGTTTTATCAGGCCAAGTTGAAATTATTCAGGACGATTATTATGGAAATAGAAGCATCATTGCTAAAGTCGACATTGGGAATCTGTTTGGGGAATCCTTTGCCTGCGCAGAAATAAAAGCGCTTCCGGTCAGTGTAATAACAACAACCAAAAGCGAACTGCTTTTTATCGACTGCCACAGGCTTGCTGTCACGTGCAAAAAAACATGTGGTTTTCACAGTAGAATCATTCAAAATATGCTCCATATCGTTTCAATGAAGAACATAGCATTAACGCAAAAAATTGAATTTACATCAAAACGTACTACCCGTGAAAAGCTGTCGGCCTATCTGTCAGCTGAAGCAAAAAAGGTGGGATGTAGTCAGTTCAATATCCCTTTCAACCGTCAGGAACTCGCAGATTATCTTTCCGTCGAGCGCAGCGCTATGTCAGCTGAGCTTTCAAAGCTTAGAGATGATGGATTGCTGAACTTTCATAAAAATCAATTTGAGTTATTATAATACTATTCTCATTTTATATCTGATCAATATCGATTTCGTTTTTGTGGAAAAGGCAGACACTCTGGCGACCTCATCAACGAGAGGGGTGAATATACAATAAATATACTTGGATGTTCCGAAAAGAACTGTTTTGTAAACAATGCTGTTAATGACGGTGATGAAATGTATAATACTAATCCTTAATTAAAATATTGACAAATTTTGATTTGAGGCATATAATAATAACATAGTAAATATTTTTGATATGAGGTGATGAATTGGCTACTGTACACGAGGAACATGCAAAGATATTTAAGGCGTTTTGCGATGAAAAGCGTTTGCGAATACTTGAGCTACTGCGCGGCGGAGAAAAATGCGCCTGCGTTTTGCTGGAGCAACTGGACTTGGGTCAGTCTGGACTATCCTATCACATGAAGATTCTGGTTGAGTCGGGTGTTGTGGAGAGTCGTCAGGAAGGTAAATGGACGCACTACAAAATAAGTGAACTAGGCAGCTCTTATGCTGGTACTCTGCTCAAGGAGCTGACAACACCGAACACGGTTACAGAAGAAAAAGACTGTTGCAAAAAATAAGCCATCTGACGATGGCTTTAAAACAGCAGGACACATCAAAATTATTTGATATTATTGTTTTTTGAAAGTGAGGCTTATATTCTATGCAAATATTAAAAGCAATTTGGGACTTTTTCCAGGATCAAATTCTTGGAATGAAATGGCTAAACGAACTAATTGGCGGCAGTCTTTCAGCAGTAGGTCTTGATACCACGAATCGATGGATTGGAAGCATTCAGTTTTTTGTTTATGACGTCATAAAAATTGTAGTCCTATTATGCTTTCTGATCTTTATTATCAGTTACATTCAGAGCTATTTTCCACCTGAGCGTAGCAAGAAGATATTAGGGCGTTTTCATGGAATTGGTGCGAACTCAGCCGCCGCACTGCTCGGAACTGTGACGCCATTTTGTTCATGTTCATCAATACCGCTCTTTATAGGTTTTACATCTGCAGGCCTACCTTTGGGAGTAACCTTTTCGTTCCTTATTTCTTCGCCAATGGTAGACCTTGGCTCCCTTGTACTTTTAATGAGTATATTTGGTGCCAAGGTTGCTATTTTATATGTCATATTCGGGCTTATAATAGCTGTGGTTGGTGGTACCATTATAGAGAAAATGCACATGGAAAAGCATGTGGAAAGCTTTATCTTATCAGCTAGTAGTGTTGATATCGAATCACCGGATCTGACGAGAAAAGACCGGTTGGTATATGCGAAGGAGCAAACGCTATCTACATTTAAAAAGGTTTTTCCATACATCCTGATTGGTGTAGGAATAGGGGCAATCATTCATAACTGGATACCAGAGTCATGGGTAGTATCCCTGCTTGGAAGCAAAAACCCCTTCGGCGTTATCTTAGCGACACTGATAGGAGTACCAATGTATGCTGATATCTTTGGTACGATTCCGATTGCTGAAGCACTGCTCTCCAAGGGTGCCCAGTTGGGCACGGTACTATCTTTTATGATGGGCGTTACCACTCTATCTTTGCCATCCATGATCATGCTCCGTAAGGCTGTTAAGCCAAAGCTTCTGGCGCTGTTTATTGCAATATGTACCGTTGGAATTATAATTGTTGGGTATTTATTTAATGCGTTACAAACGCTGATAGTATAGGAGGCACGAAAATTATGGAAAAGAACTGGTATCCTGTTATAGACTACCTTACTTGTATCGAATGCGGTGCCTGTGTATCAAAGTGTCCCCACAATGTTTATGACAAAGCGAAAGCTCCTTCTCCGGTCGTCAGAAGACCGGAAGATTGTGTTGACCGTTGTCACGGGTGCGGCAACCGCTGCCCTGTCGGGGCAATAACCTATGTAGGTGACGATACCGGCTGGACGCCACCGAACGGGAATCAAGAATCCGAAGAAGCTTGTTGTTCCTGTGGATGCGAGTCGGCTTCTGAAAAGAAGATTATTGTTGAGTATAACGGAGAAGCCTATGAGGTAGCGCCTAAAGAAATGCTTGCAGAATCAATTCTTCAGGCCGTATTCGGGCAGTCTGAAATCGGCTGTTCCTGTGGTGGCTATGAACTGCCTGAGAATTTGAAGAGCTTTTATGAAGGAAAGAAAAGCAAATCTGGATGCTCCTGCGGGGGTAACTGCTGCTAATGGATGAAAAGAACCTTATAATGATTGGTTTTTATATGTTTTATCTTGGATTTTAATAATTATAAAAAGGAGATGTTTATTATGGCACTGTTTGGAAAGAAAAACAAAAATGAGAAAACAACCTCATGTTGTTGTGGCGGTAATTGTGATGCGGAAAGCATGGCGAAAGCGGAAAACGCAAAAACAGAGGGCGCAAGTGTAAAGGTTTTGGGAAGCGGTTGTGCAAAATGCAATCAGCTTGAAGCAGCGACAAAAGCCGCATTGGAACAGCTCGGAATGGATACGACGATTGATCATGTGACGGATTTTTCGCAGATTGCAGCTTATGGTGTAATGACCACGCCCGCCCTTGTTATTGACGGGAAAGTGGTTTCCTACGGTAAGGTTCTGAAAGCCGAGGAAGTAGTGAAAATACTGCAAAAAGTCAGATAGAATTAGGAGGCATTCATATGGAGAAAAGCAAAAATACGGGAATTGGTTTTTTTGAAAAATACCTGACAATATGGGTTGTCCTTTGCATGGTCGTTGGTGTGCTGATTGGCAAATTTCTTCCTGGCATCCCTGCATTTCTCGGTCGCTTCGAGTATGCTAATGTATCCATACCAATTGCCATACTCATTTGGCTCATGATCTATCCCATGATGCTTAAGGTCGATTTTCAAAGCATAAAGAATGTGGGTAAAAACCCAAAAGGGCTATTCGTAACATGGGTGACAAACTGGCTGATAAAGCCGTTTACTATGTTTGGTATTGCTTGGCTATTTTTCTTTGTGATTTTCAAAACCCTTATCCCTGCAGAGCTTGCGAAGGACTATCTTGCAGGTGCTATACTTCTTGGAGC
>JAAZFB010000581.1 GCA_012511915.1 Clostridiaceae bacterium | reverse complement strand
TCTATTCCCAATTCATGAATATAATTGCCCAATGGTGTTAAATATTTTGCTACGGTAAGCCACATTGCGCCGCCGTTTTTTAATTGTATGTTCTGTTGTACAGTGCCCTTTCCGAAAGTTGTTGTACCCACAAGCACGCCTGCTTTGTTCTCACTTATTGCCGCCGCAACTATTTCGGATGCAGAAGCGCTGTACTCATTCACAAGCACCACCGCGTCAAATTTAATATCGGTAGGCACAGAACGGTATTCTGTATTCTTTTCTTCATCTTTGAAGTCTTCGATTACAATAAGGGTATCATTCGGCACAAAAAAGCTTGCCACATTTATTGCCTCAGCCAGCAATCCGCCAAGGTTATATCGTAAATCGAGAACTACTTTCTCAATACCCTTATCCGCAAGTTCCTGCAAAGCCTCTTCCAAAAAGGCACTTGTATACGCGTTAAAAGAGGAAATATTTATATATGCGGCATTTTGTCCCTCTATTTTCTCATAAGAAACAGGGTTTATTTTAATTACATCCCTGGCAACATCAAAAACTAATAACTTCCCGTTGCGATTAACTTCCAACTTTACATATGTACCTACTTCGCCACGTATTAGTTTGACTGTCTGGTCAAGTACAAAACCGGTTATATCGACATCGTCAACCTTTACTATAATATCGCCCGCCATTATCCCGGCATAATAGGCAGGGGTGCCTTTTATTGGCGCACCCACTATCGTTTTACCGTTGTATTCAGATACATTAATACCTATCCCCTCGAATTCGCCGCTAATCTTCTCGGCTGCACCAAGGTATTCCTCATAACTAAGGTATCGGGAATTTTCATCCAAAATTGAATACGCGCCTTTTGCCAAGGTATCAAAAAGCCCGGGGTTTTCTTTTAACGCCTCATTAATCGCTGCCTCGAGCAGCTGTTGTCTTGTAACCCCAAAACGATAGTTGCGCTCTGTAACCCTAAGCAGAGTATCAAAAAACTTATACATCTTTTCCCCATCATTTGTATCCACTTGTGGAGTAAACTCCGCAAATGCGGTGTTGCATGTAAGCATAATCGCCACTATCAAAACAACAATTCTTTTCATTTTCAACTTCACATCCCTAATTAATTTCAAAGCTGTAAGACTTGATTTTACCGTCATACAACTGACCGACGATAAAAACCTGCCTGTCAAGGTAGGTTAATTTTATCTCTTGCTGAACAACTGCATCGTTAAAATAGGGCTCAACCCCATCTGCCAACACTGTTGTGATATATCCATTTTCGGAAATGTCCTTCCACTGACCAAAGCTTTTCTTTTGAGGGTTTTTTATAATGTATTCGTTGCCTTCCTTTAAATAGAGGGTGCCCCTATAAAGCCAAAGTGGCTTTTGTGCGGTGGCTTTCCATACGACATACGTTCTGTCGCCCTTGTTCACCAATGCATAATAATAAGCCGATGTATCCGGCGTAAATTCGCTTGCTATTTCCCCGTCTGTTATAAATATTGTATCAGGCGTAAATTCCCTTTGCTCTGCACCGGAAAAACCAATCAGTTCAAAGGTGGGTGTTTTCATAGAAAATCGCACAAGTCCGCGATATAAAGGACTTAAGTCATTGCCTTTCGGGTTTAACATCCTGCCGTCCGGCGCCAATAACCCGCTGTGTAACGCACCGGCGAAAACATCGATATAGCTTTTATCGATAAAACCCCAGTCATTATAATAGCGAAGTATGTTTTTATCGACCTTTGTTTCTATAAATAGTTTTTTTGCAACAGTGGCCACTGCCTGTTCAAGTGTTTCAGCAAATATGGTAACACTACAAAGCGAAAACAATATTAAAACCGCCAAAACTGTTTTTTTTGCCATACCCCTATTTCCCCCTACATTCTTTCAGGCGCATCCACTGCAATAATACCAAGCACATTAGCAAGGGTTATTCTTGTAGTATCAATAAGCTTTAAGCGAGCAATACAGAGATTTACATCATCAACATTAACGCGGCACGCATTATAAAACGAATGAAATTCCGTTGCAAGCTCAATAGCATATCGTGTCAATCGAGACGGCTCAAGCGTTTGCGCTGCCGCAATAATTTCGTCCGGCAATTCACCTATTTTTCTTAATAGCCCATGTTCTTCCTTTTCTTTTAGCAGTGTAACATCAATATCATTGCATAGTGGCACTTCAATATTGTCGTCTGCCAAAAGACGAATAATACTGCAAATTCTTGCATGTGCATATTGAACATAAAAGACAGGGTTATTGTTTGTTTGCGCCACGGCAAGTTCAAGGTCAAACTCAAAATGGCTGCCTGCGTTTCTCATGTTAAAGAAAAACCGTGCAGCATCTATCCCGATCTCATCAAGCAATACATCTAATGTAATGGCCTTTCCGCTGCGTTTTGACATTTTTGCTGCTTCATTGCCCCGCATAAGCCGGACCAGTTGCATTAACACAACCTCAAGCTTGTCCGGATCTATTTTTAATGCCTCCATGGCATACTTCATTCTTGCGACATGGCCGTGATGGTCTGCACCCCAAACATCAATTACCTTGTCAAAGCCCCTCTTTTCGAACTTGTTTCTGTGATATGCAATATCTGCTGCAAAATAAGTGGGTACGCCATTTGCACGCACCAGAACTTCGTCCTTTTCGCCGTCTTGCGAAGCCTTAAACCACAACGCTCCCTCTTTTTGATAGGTAAACCCGTTTTCTTTCAACAGCCTAAGCGTTTCATCGACTTCACCGCTTGTATATAGGCTGCTTTCATTAAACCATACGTCATAATTAATTCTGTAGTCGGAAAGCGTTTTCTTCATTAATTCCACATTTTTAGCAAGAGCAAATTCGGTCAAGGCTTTTTTTCGTTCATCAGAAGTTGCGGTTACATATTTATCCTCGTATATATCTGCAAATTCCTTGGCAAGCTCGATAACATCAGCACCTTGGT
>JAAZFB010000580.1 GCA_012511915.1 Clostridiaceae bacterium | reverse complement strand
CTAATTAAAAACCAACTAAGATTTGCGAGGATTTTTTCTGTTCGGGTTTTGAATTTTGAGGGCGAATAACCATTGTTATTTAACCGAAAAATTCGAAAGTCGAGCGGGGAAAAGACCGCAAAGACAGGCGGTTTTTATTAGTGTTTAGTATAAAGGGCTATAAAAGCCCCTTTAAATATTCCATTGATGTTTTTAATTCGGAATAATCATTATAATCTGAACTGTAAACCTCTATTATCGCATTCCCTTTGTAACCTATGCCCTTTAGCCGGTCTAACAGTTTTTTAAAGTCATATTCACCCCTGCCCGGTAGCATACAAGATTTTTCACCGTTAAAGTCGTTAACATGAACATTAATCAAACTGTCCCCCATTGCGCTGATATACTCCTCCGGCAAAACATTCGCCCGACGTGCCTGTTTAATGTCCAAAGTAAACTTAAGTGATGGCGCCGCTGATTTTACCCTTTGAATAAATTCGGGGCGTGACGTTTGACACCATGCAACATTTTCCCAAGAAAGAGCAACATCATAATAGCTTGCAATATCAAGCAGCTCGTTTAGGTTTTTTACATAACATTCAAAATCAAGGTTATCCAAGTTGTCGCAACGCCTATCCCCATGAAAGGTGTACGACTTTGCCCCTAAATCAACAGCGGCTTGCAACACTTTTTTATATACCTTTAACGCATCATATCTACGGCGTTCGTATTCCGAGAATAACTGCTGTTCGAAAGTCGCGCAAAAGGCATGCACCGTTTTTGCACGAATATTATATTTTTGCATTTTATCATTTAATAAAGCCGTGAAATTTTTATCATATTCATGTTCTGCTTCCAAAAAAATTTCACAAAGATTACAGCCCAAATCAGATATTATTTTAAAAGTTTCTTCCGTATAAACAGGGTAAAAACAAGCGGTCGATATGCCAATTTCCATTTTTATTCTCCATAAACATATTTTATTCATTGTTGCTTTGCATATTTTCTGATATTATTAAAATTGAGATAGGAAAGGAATGATACCTACTATGCTAAACAAATTCAAATGCAGGTTTAAAGAACTTTCTGATATAGCCTCCCGTATTATTATATATGGAATGCGGATTTCTTGCTTACTTATGCTCGTAGGCTTGGTATTGTATTTATTAAACAACCATACGCAAAACAGCAGCATGTATGTCTTATTACTGTCGGAATATATTTCAGAAGCAGCGGTATCTATTGCCGCAATAATTATTATCGGCGGATTAATGTTTGATTATTGCTTTAAAAAATATAAATCCGAACAATAAGCCTGGTCCACATATATCATTTTATTGGGTTCCCCTCTTGATCTAATAACGGAAGATATGCCAAAGTGATTATATCGTCACGGTATTTTGCGTCGCCCTCGGCAAGTATTGCCATTTTACCAACGACAACACCGCCTGCCTGTTTAACAAGCTTTTCCACCGAAAGTAATGAGCCCCCCGTGCTTATGACATCATCAATAATAAGCACTTTTTTGTCTTTCATATATTTGGCATCTTCCCCATCAATAAAAAGCTGTTGCTTACGTGAAGTTGATATTGACTGCACCTCTACCGAGAATACATTCTTCATGTAAAGCTTTACAGCTTTACGCGCTATGATATATCTCTTCTCATTCCCTTGTCGCGCCATTTCATGTACAAGCGGTATGCCCTTTGCCTCTGCCGTAATCAAAATATCATGCGGCGGCGCTTTCTTCAAAAGCTCACGGGCTGCTGTAACCGTCATTTCCACATCCCCAAAAATAACAAAAGCACCAATATAAAGCTCGTCCGAAATTTTGCATACCTGTAGATTTCGCTTTAAGCCCGCTATTTCAATTTGATAATACTTATCCATATATAAACTAACCTCCAAACCCTTCCCTAAAAAATTTATTTATACTAAAGTATTTTACCACATGTTTATAAAAAGTCAATCACGCGGTATTTTGAATTGTAATTATACTAAACACAAATAAAAACCACTGACTTTATCAGCAAAAAGCTTTAAAGCCGGTGGTTTTTTGTGGTGCTCGAAACCGGAATCGAACCGGTACGGGATATGCTCCCACGGGATTTTAAGTCCCGGGCGTCTGCCAGTTCCGCCACTCGAGCAAGGTTACAGCATATATTATAATACCACGGTAAACACGTATTGTCAATTATTTATCCTAAAATTTTTCTCGCAAAATCGGCGAAATTTGTAACGTAAAATATTCAACACCCATCTATAATAATTGCATCAAATATTGTTCCATTTCAGCATAGCTTTGCGCCGTTGATATTAGGTTGTTTATATTAGAGTTTCCCTTAATTCCTTTTAAATACCAATGAACATGCTTTCGGGATTCACGAATTCCTTTATATTCGCCCTTATACTTTATTATTAAACGAGTATGGTATAGGGCTTGTTTAATTCTTTCTGCCGTATTCGGTTGGAAAATATGCTCTTTACCTTCAAACTGCAAAACCGTATCTTTTATTAGCCATGGATTCCCCAATGTTGCACGCCCCAGCATAACTGCTGCACAGCCTGTTATATTCAGCATTTTGTCCGCATCTTGAGCGGTAAGTATATCCCCGTTACCGATAACGGGGATGTGAACGCTATTAACAACTTTTTTTATAATATCCCAATCAGCTTTTCCTCTGTAATAATCAACTGCTGTCCGCCCGTGAACCGTTATCATGCAAACACCACATTGCTGTGCAATTTTTGCCAGCTGCACAGCATTTATATTATATTTATCCCAACCTGCCCGTATTTTTACGGAAACGGGAATACCGGCGTTTTTAACGGCACTGTCTAAAACCTGTCCAAAAACTTCAGGGTCTTTCATAAGCGCTGCCCCATCACCATTTTTGATTATTTTCGGAGTAGGGCAACCGCTGTTTATGTCAAGGCATACCGCACCGTATTTCGCGGCACATCCGGCAGTTTGCGCTATAATATTTGGTTCGTGCCCAAACAACTGGGCACACACAGGACCTGCCGCAACATCTATATCAAAATATAACTTGGTCTTTTTGTCGCCATAATAGAGACCTTTAGCACTTATCATTTCAGTGAAAACAAGGCCTGCCCCGAACTGCAACGCTATTTCCCGAAACGCCTTGTCTGTAACCCCTGCCATTGGTGCAACAATTACATTGTTTTTTAGTTTTGATATCACTGATTTATAGAATAATTCGGTGCTTCTTTAGTTATATAAATATCATGCGGATGGCTCTCTTTCAGTCCGGCACCTGATATTTGGATGAATTTGCCGTTTTCTTTTAATTCCCTTATCGATGCCGTACCGCAATAACCCATCCCTGAACGGAGCCCACCAAGCAGTTGATATATTGTGTCGGATACTGCGCCTTTAAACGGAACACGACCTTCAACACCCTCGGGTACAAACTTTCTGCTTTCTGTTTGGAAATATCTGTCCCCGCTACCGTCAGACATTGCCCCCAACGAGCCCATTCCGCGGTACACTTTAAACTGTCTGCCACGATAAATTTCACTTTCACCGGGGGACTCCTCGCAGCCTGCAAACAAGCTACCAATCATAACTATATCCGCACCCGCCGCAATCGCTTTTGTGATGTGCCCGGAATAGAT
>JAAZFB010000579.1 GCA_012511915.1 Clostridiaceae bacterium | reverse complement strand
CCACTTGACTATCAAATACTGCCTTTATAGACTTGTTTCCGCGAACCGATAAAATCATGGTTTTCACACAATGGGTCTCTTACCCATGTGTGCTGAAAGAATTGATATATTAAGGTTTTTAGCGCACTCATTCTTTTTCCCTTGTTATCAATACTACCGTCTCAACGTGGCACGATAGCATCAGGTTGATGTCTGGTATGTAATTTGTTATTTATCCGTTCTCGGGAATAGGTCGATAGTGGATTTTATGGGGGTTATCTGTTCAAGGGAACGGTTCTACCGTTTTTATCTGTTTGAGGGAACAAGTCAATACATAACGAGTTTACACCTAGTCAGTTCCAGTGGTTTGCTCCCAATGATTAGATACAATGCACACACTTACATCATGGCAAGTAGGAGTGTGCATTTCTTCGTTCCATTAAGTAATGTATCGACAACCAGCAGGGTTTTACTCGCAAGTAGTCTTTGCGACTATTATTCAACACTTTTCACAACAACATCAAGCAAAGGCCTAAAGGCTTTCATCAATGCCGCAATGTTGTCTGCAAGCCAGTCAATAATTTCGTCCCAATGTTCTTCATTATTCAAGCCATATTCGTGATACTGAACACAAATCCTACACGCTCTTTTTCCGGGAAGGTCTTGCCAGATAAGCTCTCCGGGGAAAGAGGATACAATGCCACTCTCTTTGGATTTCAGCTTTTCATATATGCTTATATTACGTTGTTCATCGCCTGTATCGATATACAGTTCTGCACGCGCTCCATCCATCCGAATAACTGGATTGAACACGACTCCGCTATGTCCGCTTGCCCCCGTGAGCCAGTTATCTTTTGTGGGTGATACATTGTTGTAAATGCCTGTTTTGACTCGCAAAACGGGCAGTGCTTTCTCCCAAAATCTATACCGCGTTTTATAGCGTGTGGCTTCCTCTTTTGATGAGATTGTTTCTTCCTGCTTCTTTGCCGTCAAACGAATCTGATAGTCACCAATGTCCTGGATCGGAATGATCTGCTCCACGTCAAGATACAGCTTTTCACCGTCTTTATATGGCGTCACTTTAATACAGGTAATATCAACACTGTGGTAGTTGCGCAACCAAAGCACAGTGGATGTTACTTCTTTTCTAAAGTTTGCTGCAACAAGTATGATACGCTGGTCACCTTCCACGGGATTCAAGCGTATGCTCTCGAAGTCTTGTCCGTCATAAAACTCGGAGATTTTATCTTGGGCGTTACCATATACGAGATACCGCTGATAGACCTCGGAGATCTCGCTTTTTGTCAGCGTTGCGCAGTATGAAGCGTATTTTAAGGCTTGCCAAACAACATCTTTCCCCGAATCGTCGAGCTTGTTTTCAATGATGACAAGTTTGCCACTCTCATCCAGGGCGAGTAGGTCGAGCCGTTCGTTAGTATCAGAGAAGCCGTCAAACTCCTTTTGGATTATAAGCAGGTTTTCGCCGAGGATTCGCGGGTTATCGGCAATCCACTCCTGCAAGTCATAGCGTTCAGACAGTTTTAGTTCCGAGAAAGACTTCTTTTCAAGCGAAACCGCCTTTTTGTTTTTTATATCAATTAAAAACACGCTGTTTCTTCCTTTCTACTTCCATATAGTAAGGTTACGTTACTCCCTTTAGTTATCCTAAGTACACATGCTCATTGTGCCATTCTAAAAACTTGTAGTCCGGCATTTGTTGAACTTGATCTGGCAAAACAACAAGTTTTTGGCCATGATATTTGTAATAATCTTTTCCATTGCCGTAGTCCCCATGCAGTCGTTTACTCACTTCTACTTGGTAATCATTAGTCACGGTGATATAGCCATCATCAAAAAGCGTATGGAAATCGGATTTCAGCAGCAACCCGTTTGTAACAATATGTGGACCTTTTTCTGAATACGGTATGATGTGCGCTGCTTCGAGCACAGGAAGCGT
>JAAZFB010000578.1 GCA_012511915.1 Clostridiaceae bacterium | reverse complement strand
TGAACCGATGGTTTTAAAATACTTTCAATATCTGTCGCTGCTTTTTGTGGAATACTACTTAGACGAGTATTTTAATAACCACCAAGGCTTGCTTGACAGCTTGAATGCATATGTAGCCGATTTTAACGCGCAGAATCCGTGTGATGCATGCGAGCCGTATACAGCCGGTGACTTAAATAAAATTGCAATTTGGAATGCCACAGGTAGTGGTAAGACCCTTATCATGCACATAAATTACTATCAGTATCTGTATTATATCGATGGCAGATTGCCGGAGGATTCAAGTTATATTTTGCTTACACCAAAGGAAGGCCTGTCGCTCCAGCATATTGAGGAGTATGCTGCATCCGGCATTGCAGCGAGCATTTATGATAAGTCAGCCAGTCGTTGGATGCAAAGTGCAAATGAAATCAGCGTGCTTGAAAATACGAAATTAGGGGATAAAGACCAGGATACCATAGTCTCTGTTAAGCGTTTTGGCAGCCGTAATGTTTTATTTGTGGATGAAGGGCATCGTGGTTCTTCCTCCGGCAAAGATGGTAAATGGCAAAAATATAGGGATGAACTATGTGCGGATGGTTTTTCTTTTGAATATTCTGCAACTTTTGGACAAGCAATTGCAGCCTCAAGTGATAAATCCCTTGCCGAGCGTTATGCCAAGTGCATAGTTTTTGACTATTCCTATAAGTTTTTCTATAGCGATGGTTACGGTAAAGATTACAATATCATCAACCTGCCGGACGACAGCAACGAGCTAAAACGCAATGTGTATCTAACTGCTTGTTTAATGTCGTATTATCAACAAAAAAGGCTGTATCTTACACAAGAAAATGAATACACTCCCTTCAATGTAGAAAACCCGATATTCGTTTTCGTTGGTGCGAGCGTAAACGCAGTGCGCACCGAACGTGGGCGCAAGGTTTCTGATGTGGTGGATATTCTGTTGTTTTTTAAAGACTTTATCATTAACACAGAAGACGCTACAGCAAATATTGAGCGTATTCTTTCCGGCAATACGGGGCTTTTAGACAGCAAAAACCGAGATATATTTAGAAACAGCTTCCCATATCTGACGGAAATAGGTATTACTCCGGCAGCAATGTATGCAGATATTTTGAAAACAGTATTCAACTGTGCTTCAATGGGTGCTGTTCTTCACATCGAGAATCTTCGGGGTATCAGCGGGGAAATAAGGCTACGTCTTGGTGAAAACGAACCATTTGGCGTCATTAATGTAGGCGATGATTCTGCGTTGCTTGGATTATGCGCAGATAACGGCTTTAATACAGGCTCTATAGATTTTTCCGATTCGCTGTTTCAAGGTATTACAAAGCCGAAGTCAACAATCAACCTGCTTATCGGTTCAAAAAAATTTACCGAAGGGTGGAATTGTTGGCGCGTGTCCACAATGGGGCTTATGAATGTCGGGCGCAGTGAAGGCAGCGAAATTATCCAGCTTTTTGGGCGTGGTGTGCGTTTAAAGGGTTGTGATATGTCGCTTAAGCGAAGTAATTTTTATAAAAAGGATTTTCCTGAGACTGTAGTGCCAAGGCATATCGGTATTTTAGAAACTCTTAATATTTTCGGTGTTCGTGCGGATTACATGAAACAGTTTAAGGAATTCCTCGAAAATGAAGGTGTACCGAGTGAAAAGCGTCAACCGCTCATTTTGAAAATGCCTGTGATTAGGAACAAGGAATATAAAAACAAAGGGCTTTATTCTTTGCGTGTAAAGGGCAACGCGGATTTCAAGAAGGCAGCAGCAAAGCCAATCTTGCGCTTTGAATCGAGTTTACCCACGGTCACGATTGACTGTTATTCAAAGGTTCAATTTGAATCCTCGCAAAAGCGGAGTGCAGGCGAGGTCACAAAAAACGTGGCTGTACTTAGTCCAGAGCATCTTGTTTTTTTAGACTACGATGCAATTTATTCTGAGCTACAAAGATATAAAACTGAAAAAGCTCGACACAATGTAAATATCACGCGACAGGATTTGAAGGATTTACTTCGAAATAACCAGTGGTATAAACTCTACATCCCGGATGATGAGCTTGTCGTGCGGAGTTTTGAGGATTACAAGCGGTTTGAAAGAATAGCTGTAGCTTTGCTTAAAAAATATTTCGACAGATTTTATTATGCCAAGCAAAATCGATGGGAATCACAGGTGGTCGGATATGACCTGGTTCCTATGGATGATGGCAATGAGAATTTCTTGAACGAAGAAAAAGACGAGTACAGCATTAGCATCGATGACACAAGTGAAAATGAGACTGCGATATTATGGCTTCGTCAGGTAATTGCAGAAGTAGAGACGGCGAAGAAGGAAAAAAGATTGCTATCCTTCGCTATTCCGCGTCAAGGAGATATGGAGGCAATCAGCGTTCCGGTGCACTTGTATAATCCTCTTCTGTGTTTAGCAAAGGGGAACTTGGAGATAGGGATATCCCCCGTCGCACTGAATGAGGACGAGTTAAAATTTGTTAAGGCGCTTCAAAAGCATATCACCACTTATGCCGTAGATTTCGCGGATAAAGAACTATACTTAATCCGCAATCGCAGCAAAAAAGGCATCGGATTTTTTGATGACGCAGGATTTTATCCGGACTTCATATTGTGGTTAATTGCTAATGGCAAGCAATATATTCCCTTCATAGACACGCTTGGAATGGGAAGAGAATCTATTA
>JAAZFB010000577.1 GCA_012511915.1 Clostridiaceae bacterium | reverse complement strand
CTGACGCCTTGTTATAGAAGCCCCAAAAGCTTTGAGGAATATATACTTAAGAATATGGTTACCATGGACAAAATCGAATTGTGTCAAAGAGATTGCTAAGGAACGCGAGGGACTTGACGGACTTATCATCCTTGATATTACAAGGGATGAAATTATAGATGTTTTGAACTCTGCAAAATTCAAAAATTATCGCTTTGACGTTGCACTCGAGTGGATTTCAAAAACCCTTGAAATGGTGCGAAGGCTCGTATAATTAATAAAACACGCCCAAAAGAAAAGTCGCTTTCTCTTTCGTCGGGTTTATTTGCGTCCGGTTTGCCTTAACGCGAAGGTTTAAAGTAAATCATTTTGAATAAACACTTGATTTTCACCACATAATATAATATAATGCAATTACGAGGTGAAAATATGATAAAAACAACCGCCATGATTTTTGAAGAGCTAAAGCGGTATGCAAGCCCGGCAAGCAAGCTGTCGCGTATGGTTAGCAAAGGCGAATATATACCGATCATAAAAGGGTTATATGAAACAGATAAATCAACTCCCGGCTATTTGCTTGCGGGGAGCATTTATGGACCCTCGTATCTGTCTTTCGAGTTTGCTCTTGCATATTACGAACTGATTCCCGAAGCGGTATATACGTTTACATCGGCTACTTATAGCAAAAAGAAAAAGAAAGAGTTCGACACTACGTTTGGTACGTTTATTTATCGAGATGTTCCGTCTGAGGTATATCCTTTCAGTGTTTTAATCGTTCGCGAAGGAGAGTATTCATACCATATCGCCTCTCCTGAAAAAGCGCTGTGCGATACGCTTTATACAAAGAAGCCTGTTGCTAACCGGAACGAGCTACGAAGTCTTTTATTCGATGATATGCGGATTGACGAAACGGAGTTTGCCATGTTGAAGCTTGATGAAATTAAATCGCTGAGTGAAAGATACCGCAGTACAAATGTTCAAAAACTATACGGATTGATGAGGAAATTGCTATGAGTGCAATTATCGAAGAAATGTTAAAATCACACAACACACAAACCATCTATGATAAGAAGAATGCGATGAAAGAGGTTATACAGGAAACGGTTCTTTGTGGTCTGAGTCGCGCGGGTTTTTTTAAGAAGGCCGCTTTTTATGGAGGTACTGCGCTTCGGATATTCTATGGACTTGACCGTTTTTCAGAGGATCTTGATTTTTCGCTGCTTTCTCCCGAAGCGGATTTTGACTTGTGTGCATATTTCCCGATTCTCGAAAAAGAGGTCAGTGCATATGGACTGAATATAAAAATCAGCGAGAAAAAGAAAACAAAAGAGACAAGCATACAATCTGCTTTTCTAAAAGGCAACACGAAAGAACATTTGCTTTCATTTTATGCAAACAACGATATATCAGGCGTATCAGCAAACGAAACGATTAAAATAAAGCTTGAGATTGATATAAATCCGCCGGGTTTCGCTACTTTTGAGCATAAATATAGATTGTTGCCGGCACCGTATGAAATCATGCTTTATGACGTGCCGTCACTGTTTGCCGGCAAGGTTCATGCTGTCATTTGCAGAGCTTGGCAAAATCGCATCAAGGGAAGAGACCTTTATGATTATATTTTTTACCTTGCACGCAAATCGGAGGTTAATCAAAAGCATCTGCATGAAAGACTATTGCAGACGGGCCATATCACAAATGAAACCGCGTGTTCTTTTGATGAAATAAAGCAAATGCTTTTCCAGCGATTTGAGTCGATAGACTTTGAGCAAGCAAAAAGTGATGTCGCCCCGTTTATTCGTGATACATCCGTTTTAAATTTGTGGAGTGCTGAATTTTTTAAACAAATTACTGAGGACTTAATAGTAAAATAATAACCAAAAAAGTTACCTGTTATCTATATGCCACCAAGCGCTTGATTTTCACCACATAATACCTGGACTGGGTTGTAATTGCTCGTACCTCTGCTTCGCCCGCGCATCCCCCGTCCCCTGTAGGGGCGAGGCTCTGCTTCGCCCGCGCCATTGAGCGTAAAACCAAACTAAGGTTAAACAACCCCGCCGTTCCCTCGTCCCCCCGTCCCCTGTAG
>JAAZFB010000576.1 GCA_012511915.1 Clostridiaceae bacterium | reverse complement strand
GTATTACGTTATATTATACAAAACCCGCAGAAAGCCGGAATAACTGATGGACCGGAAGAATATGAGTGGAGCAGTCATAAAGATTATTTAGGCAGGAAGGGGATCACGGATACGGGTTATATATTGAGCATAATATCGGATGATGAGACAAGGCAATTAGCCAGAGTAACCGGGATATCTGCAAATATTATATGGAGATTATGAAGCGCATGAACCGTCCCCGCGCTGAAAGGGTTTTCAGGTCCAAAACGAACTTAAAGGCAAATTAGACTACCCATCATTTGCTATCAAAGATATAGGAGAAACCAGACTATTATGGAATACAAGATTTTATGCTTCCCAATAACTATGCCATTTGGCAATACAGAGAATACAGTATATCCAACCTTACTTTGGGATAAGCAAAACATTATCCTTATCGATTGTGGTTTTATTGGGGCGCTCCCCATCCTTGAAAAGGAGTTGCAGGGGCATGGGTTGTCAACAGAGCAATTAACCGGACTTGTGCTGACCCATCATGATCACGATCATATGGGAGCAGCAGCCGCCTTGAAACGAGCGAATCCCAATATAAAGGTGTATGCTTCTGCTGCAGAAGCACCCTTCATTTCTGCACAGAAAAAACCGTTACGATTGAGACAAGCAGAAGAAATACAAAAAACGCTCCCTCCTGAGCAACAAGATTTCGGCAAAGCTTTTTGTGATATGCTGCGCCTGGTCGAACCTGTCGGAGTGGATGAATTATTTCAGGATAGAGATCACAAGGACTGGTGCGGAGGTTGCCGCATCATCTCAACTCCTGGTCATACGCCGGGACATATTTCACTGTTGATGGATAAGGACTCGATCGTCATAACAGGTGATGCGATTGCGCTGGAGGATGGCTTGCCAGTCATCGCAAATCCGCAGTATGCATTAAATTTGGAGCAGGCCGCCACGTCTATGGAAAAGTTACTGGCACTGAAAGCAAAGGCCTATCTGTGTTATCACGGCGGTATATGTTCATTGACGGATTGAGCAAGGAGGTATCATTTATGCAATGTGGGCCAGATCCAAATTCTATTTATCCAAATGAAAAAATGAAAAGCGTATGTGTGATATTTGCACAGTGCTGAGGTGGTATGCATTTTATGGAGTTGAATGAAAAATTACAAGAACTAAGAAAACAAAAACAGTTAACCCAGGAAGAGCTTGCGGAAATCTTATTTGTATCAAGAACAGCAATCTCAAAATGGGAATCAGGACGCGGTTATCCGAGCATAGAATCATTGAAAGCAATGTCAAAATTCTTTTCTATATCTGTAGATGAATTGCTGTCTGGAGAGGAATTGATTAACGTTGCAGAAAAAGACAGCCAAAGTAAAATTCAACATATGCGTGATTTGATATTTGGGTTACTCGATTGTGCAATTGCGATGTTTCTGTTTCTCCCGTTCTTCGGGCAACGGGAGGGGGATTTTATTCGTCAAGTTTCGTTGTTTTCCTTGACAGAAGCACAATGGTTTATAAAAGCTGCTTACCTAACAGTCGTCCTACTCACCATTGTTTTGGGCATCACAACGCTGGCTTTACAGAATTATCATGGCGTTATTTGGACAAAAAGAAAGGGCGACGTATCTGTACTGTTAAGTATGTTTGGCGTTTTCATATTTATGGCAAGCTTTCAACCCTATGCTGCTTTTTTCATATTTGTATTTCTGATAATCAAAGGAATTTTTCTTATAAAACGTTAATGACACGAATCGTATCATTGTTGTGACGAAGGGATTCTACCATTTCTGAGACTCCGATGTTAATGTATTGTCAGGCAAAGGCCAACACAATACGAAAAGAATGGAGTCTCAAATATGAAAAAAAGAAATCAAATCAATCTTATGGCAACAGGCGGTCTGCTAATTTTGTTTGTCCTCTACACAATATCACTTATATACATTGATGTTAAGCCAATTGGTCCGAAAGATTCCGCAGTTGCGTTTGCAGCAATAAACGGTTCGGTGCAACGTCTATTTAATGTTAATATGCTTCTCTACAACATAACCGACTGGTTGGGTCTTGTTGCTATCCTGGTTGCACTGGGATTTGCAGTTTTGGGATTTGTGCAACTAATCAAGAGGAAGAGCCTTTTACGCGTGGATAGAAGTATCCTTGTTTTGGGCGGGTTTTATCTGCTTGTAATTGCGGCTTATCTGTTTTTTGAGTATAATATTGTGAATTATAGACCGGTGCTCATCAATAGTATTTTGGAAGCATCGTATCCGTCCTCAACAACTATGCTTGTGATGTGCATTATGCCCACCGCCATGATGCAGTTTCATCGTTTAATTCAAAACAAGACAGTAAGACTTGTTGTAAACATTGTTTGCGGTGTTTTTGCGGTCTTTATGATTGTCGGACGTATGCTATCAGGTGTTCACTGGTTTACGGATATTTTAGGCGGCATACTGTTGAGTAGCACGCTTATTATGCTATACTACTCAGTCAATGTGTATATCGAATTTAAACAAATACAACAACCAGGTGATTTTGAGGAAAGCGATTAACTCATAGTTAGCAAATTCCGATTTTGCTGTGTTTCTAAACAAAAAATAGCACAAGGCACCCTACGTTGTAATTCCGTAGAGTGCCTCTTCGTTTTTAAGCTTATTCATCAACATCCATCGTCCGCTAAAGTACAGTAAGCCATGGGCTCACCAAATGTAGAACGGTGTGGAATTGGGGTAGGTTTAAAGGACTTTTTACTTAGATTTGCTTGTTTTTTCATCAGATTTCCTCCTGTGATTTGAATTGCGTGAGCAATCGCAGGGAGGAAACATGTTGATAAATGTAAAATTTCCCATTGTGTCATTGAATTTTGGTTTACTATGTGATACAATGGTTCAGTTGGGTTTGGTGGGAGTTACGAAAGGAAGTAACCCGCACCAGCTTTGCTGTATCCATAAGCAACAAAAAAATGCGCCTGAGATTTCTCACAAGGACATGAAATTGTTCGCCGAGTTCGCCAGCCATACTTCGTAGAGTTGGTTGAAGTTCGCCGAGTTAGTTTTTTTGAAATATGGTGAAAATCTATGACTAACACAGTAAAACAGCGCCTTTGCGGCGGTACTTTCTTCACGTTATTTTTACGCGCGAGAAAGCCCTTGCGTGGAGCAAATAAATACTATACAGGGACTCCGGAGCCCTATTCCGAACCCATAGCACTGTTCGCCTTATCCAAGGTGATAGTTCCTGACTGGCAGAACATATTTGTATACGCTGACAGCACAGTTAGCGGCAATACTTCGGAATATAAGACTTGTAAAAATGAAGGCGGCTCAATATACCCTTTTGGTGATGGTACAGCGCTTCGGCATTCAATGCGCGAATTAAAGAAAACTATCCTTCCGTAAACTGACATCTGTATTCAGTACGAATATTTTCACCGAACCTGATCTCAAAAAAGGTAGCCTTGGTGTGAACGCCATGGAGGCAAAGCGCCATCTATATGATTATGTTATTTACGATTCTACCAACGAGCGTGATTTTACTTCCGCGTTAGAAGCACACAGCCAAGAAGTAGAGGTCTATGTCAAGTTGCCACGCGGATTCTATATCAACACCCCTGTGGGCAAGTATAACCCCGACTGGGCT
>JAAZFB010000575.1 GCA_012511915.1 Clostridiaceae bacterium | reverse complement strand
ATTGGTGGACTACTCAAAAAAAGCTGAACGATTTTTGCGCAGAAAATAATTTTGATACCATTTCTTTTTTACACAACAACCATTACATGTATAAAGATATTGGCATTTGTGGTGCTAATGGTTCGACACTTGCCACAAACAGCGCAGAAGACAAAAAAATATACAACCGTGAGCAATAAAGGCTTACTCTTTCATTAAAAGCCTCAAAAGTGTCCAATCCTCGGGAAATAATTGTTGCATTGCACTTTCCACCCGATGCGGTGTTTCGGGAACTGATGGGGAGTTATGGTGTAAATACTTGTATTTACGGGCATTTGCACGGAAATGCACAAAAAAAAGCGATAAATAGCACAATAGATGGTATAAAATATGCGTTGGTTTCGTGCGAATTTTTGCAATTCAACCCTTTAAAGTTATGTTAAACTATGTTATAATATTTTGTAATATTATATAATACTCGTAGAGTAAATCAATTATTATTTGTAGGAGGAATTTTGTTCATGTCGTCAACTTTGGAAAAAATCTCAGATAACACTGCTTATATTAATATTGAAATTGAAGAGGCGGAATTTAAAGAAGGGATAGATAAGGCATTTAAGAAAAACGCCAAACATTTTGCTATACCCGGATTTCGAAAAGGTAAGGCGCCTAAAAAGATAATCGAACAGCATTATGGCGAAAGTGTTTTCTATGAAGATGCAATTAATATATTGTTACCTGACGTCTATGATAATGCGATAGCGCAGCTTAATTTAGAACCGGTGGATAGGCCTAATTTTGAAATAAAACAAATTGGGCAAGAGGGTGAAAACGTGTTGCTAAGTGCGACCGTTACACTTAAGCCGGAGGTTCAGCTTGGTAAGTATAAAGGAATACAGCTTGATAAAGTAGAGTATACTGTTACCGAAGAGCAGGTGGATGAAGAAATCAAATCGTATCAAGAAAGAAATGCCCGTATTATTACGGTAGAAGACAGGGCAGTAAAAGACGGCGATATTGTTACTATTGATTATACCGGGTATAAAGACGGTGTGGCATTCCTCGGTGGTGAGGGTAAAGACTTTGAGTTGACAATCGGTTCCGGACAGTTTATTCCGGGCTTTGAAGAACAGCTTATCGGTTGCGAAATCGGTTCTGATGTTAAAGTTAATGTGACTTTCCCAGAAGATTATCACGCCGACGATTTAAAAGGTGCAAAGGCTGAATTTGACGTAAAGATTCATGGCATTAAAATAAAGGAATTACCGCAGTTGGATGATGAGTTTGCCAAGGATGTTTCGGAATTTGACACTTTTGACGCTTTTCGTAGTGATGTTAAAGAAAAATTAGTTGAAGCAGCGCAAAACAAACAAAAGGCAGAGCTAGAAAATAAGGCCATTGAAGCGGTTGCGAAGGAAACTAAAGTTGATATTCCGCAGTGCATGATTGATACTCAAATAGATGTAATGCTTCGCGATTATGATATGAGACTTAGCCAGCAAGGTCTAAACCTTGATAAATATTTGGAAATTACAAACTCTTCGAAAGACGAAATGAGAAAGCAACTCGCAGCTCAGGCACAACAGCAAGTGCAAACAACGCTTACGCTTGAGCAACTGGTAAAACAGGAACAAGTAGAGGCAACCGAACAGGAAATCGAAGATGAGTTTGCCAAAATTGCCGATATGTATAAAATGGATGTTGAGAAGATTAAGAAAGCTATCCCAACTGACGATATAAAACGTGACATAGCAACTAAAAAAGCGATTGAATTTATTGTGGCAAATGCCAAGATAAAATAATATACATAAATATTAGGGAGGTAAAAGATTAATTATGAGTTTAGTTCCAATGGTTATTGAGCAAACAAATAGGGGAGAAAGGTCATATGATATATTCTCCAGGCTTTTAAAAGACAGAATTGTTTTTTTGGGCGAAGAGGTAAACGACGTAACGGCAAGCCTTGTAATAGCGCAAATGCTGTTTTTGGAGGGGGAAGATCCTGATAAAGACATCAACTTTTATATTAACAGCCCCGGCGGTTCTATAACATCAGGTATGGCAATATACGACACAATGCAGTTTGTTAAATGTGATGTTTCAACAATTTGTTTAGGTATGGCTGCAAGCATGGGTGCGTTTTTGCTGGCGGCCGGTACAAAGGGTAAAAGGTTTGCACTACCAAACAGCGAAATACTTATACACCAACCCTCAGGCGGAATGCAGGGGCAGGCAACCGATATAAAAATTCATTCGGACAGGATAATCAGAATGAGAAGAAAGCTAAACGAAATACTTGCGAAAAACACCGGGAAACCGATTGAAGTTATAGAGCGTGATACCGAACGCGATAACTTCTTAGAAGCCGACCAGGCAGTTGAATACGGTATAATTGATAAAATATTATATAAGCACGCATAAATACTGATATGGAGTGAGATGGCATGAGCAAAAGCGAAGAAACAAAACAGCTCAAATGTTCTTTTTGTGGAAAAAATCAAGACCAGGTACGCCGACTTGTTGCAGGTCCGGGTGTTTATATTTGCAACGAATGTGTCGAGCTTTGTTTTGATATTATTGACGATGAAGATGTTGAAATAATTTCACCCGGTGGGATAACGGATATACCCAAACCGAAAGAAATAAAAAAAATATTAGATGATTATGTTATAGGGCAGGAACAGGCAAAAAAATACCTGTCTGTTGCCGTTTATAATCATTATAAAAGGATAAATTCAGAGAGTATTCTTGATTTGGAAATCCAAAAAAGCAACATTTTAATGCTTGGGCCAACAGGCTCAGGTAAGACTTTGCTTGCTCAAACACTTGCAAAAATTCTAAACGTCCCCTTTTCAATAGCAGATGCGACTTCATTAACAGAAGCAGGATATGTAGGTGAGGATGTCGAAAATATTTTGCTCAAGCTTATACAGGCGGCTGATTATGATATAGAGAGTGCCGAAAGAGGTATAATATATATTGACGAAATCGATAAAATCACGAAAAAATCAGAAAACCCTTCAATAACACGTGACGTAAGCGGCGAAGGCGTTCAACAAGCGTTGCTCAAAATTTTAGAGGGTACGACAGCGTCCGTACCTCCCCAAGGCGGCAGAAAGCATCCGCATCAGGAGTTTATACAAATAGACACGACTAATATTCTATTTATTTGTGGCGGTGCTTTTGAGGGAATAGAAAAAATAATTTCAACAAGAATCGGGAAAAATACACTCGGTTTTGGGGCTGAAATAATAAGCAAAAAAGAGCAAAATACCGACGAGCTGTTAGCTCAAATTTTACCGCAAGACTTACTAAAGTACGGGCTGATACCTGAATTTGTCGGTCGTCTACCTATTGTTGCGACACTTAATTCGCTTGATGAAGAGGCGTTGGTTAAAATATTAAAAGAGCCAAAGAATGCCCTTGTAAAGCAGTATAAAAAACTGTTTGAATTAGACGATGTAGAACTTGAATTTAGTGAAGATACTCTAATGGAAGTTGCGAAAAAGGCAATTGAGAGAAATATTGGGGCAAGGGGTCTTCGTTCTATTATGGAAGAGGCAATGGTTGACATAATGTACGAAATACCTACAAATAGTAAAATTGAAAAGGTCATTATAAACAGAGATTGCATTACGAAAAATGCAATACCGGGTATTGTGCTTAATGAAAACCGTAAAACCTTTAAAAAGCCTACTGTAAAAAAAGGAAGGATTAAAAAAGAATCGGTTTCGTAATACCGTTTATTAACTTGTGTGTTTTCACCGCCTATCCGGCTCACGATAGAGCGTAATATACATTAAGTGAGCCGGGAAGGTAAATGGTTGTTAGAGTATGAGCATTACAAATGTGGTTTCGTTATTAGGCGGTTTAGGTATCTTCTTATATGGCATGGGTATCTTAAGCGAAAGTTTAGAACGTGCTGCAGGAGACAGGCTTCAAGGAATTATTGAGGCTCTTACCGGTAATATTTATAAAGGGGTATTGATGGGCGCGATTGTAACCGCCCTTATACAAAGCAGTAGTGCTACTACCGTAATGGTAGTCGGATTTGTAAATGCAGGCATAATGTCGCTTGCACAGTCTGTCGGCGTTATTCTGGGTGCTAATATCGGGACTACAATTACCGCATGGATAATATCTTTAGGTGATTTAAGCGATTTTTTCGTTCTTATAAAGCCCCAAACCTTTTCTCCGATAATTTTGGTTATCGGTGTTATTTTTGTAATGGGTTTTAGAAAGAACAAAAAAATCGCCAATTTCGGCAGTGTTTTTATTGGTTTTGGGCTGCTTTTTATTGGAATGACCACCAT
>JAAZFB010000574.1 GCA_012511915.1 Clostridiaceae bacterium | reverse complement strand
GATTTCGATGAAATCCTTCCTTTTTCATGCCTTCTTGCCTACAAATATTATACTCATACACTCAATATTATATATTTGAATTTAATGCGATACTATTATATAATAGTATCATTGGTTTTTTAAAAAACTTTCATACGTATATTGATAAAAGTATAAATATAGTAAATAGATGCAATATTTATATTATTAAATAGGACAAACATTCTTTCAACTACAACAAATTATGGAAAATAATGATTGGCAAAAAATTGACAGGACCTATAAAAAGCGAGCGATATCAGTTCCACTTCTGTTGCAAATCTGGGAAAAAGAGATAGTATCACGACTGATGTCCTGATTCCAAATCTGCACAGCCTTCAATGTGACATTGTGGATATCATGAAAATTGAGCAGGATGACGAAAAAAGGATGATCGTGATCTAAATAAGTAACATTACCATAATAAAAATCATAACGATTAACAAATGGATTAACATTAGTGTATAGGTATACAAATGTAAGTTGTCCATAAACGCGCCTATGCTCTAAGTCAATAGAAATTGTGTCAGTCACAGGAGGAAAACACATGTCAGATAAAATAATGACAGTCTTGGCGAAAGAAACTGGTGGTAAAAGCTATAAGGCTCATAAGTATGGACTTGATCACGCTGAACGCCCTTATATTGATTATGGTGACGATTCAATTATCTGGAAAAAGACCGCCGAGACCATCCCGCATCGCAAATATGTTTCTCTTGAAGCCTTAAGTAAAAAACTTGCAATCAGGAATGAGCAGTTGCTCACTTTTTTTCTGGATGGTTCTCGTAGGGTTTTTAAGGTTGATGATATCGCCTATAAAGTGTCTGGTGGTAGGAGTATAATTTATCCTGTTATCTCTGGACAAATCGGAGTAGGCTGTTGTCGTAGAATTAATAAGACAGTTGTTCCCGAGAAGTTCAAACGTGAGATAGTGCTATCGCTGCCAGATATTGCTGATGCGGATGGGATACCAGGTTTCTTTAATGCAACAGCTAAAAAGCTAAATGAATGTGTAGAGTTAAAGCGGATTGGCATAGGGTTTTCTACGATACTGCCATATAAAACAGCAAAGAATACAGACAAGAAGTTTGAAGATAGAGGGACTGCATGCATCCAAGACCGTATGATAGAGCGTGAAAAAGAACTAGTCGCTGAGCTTGTCCGTGAGGGCAAGTTAAACCAAGATAATTATTTGGTTAAAGATGGCTCGCTCGAATACAAGCCGAGCAAAGAGGATAAGTCTGATAAAAAGAAATACCAGATGTTCAAAAATAATTATAGTTGGGTATTGGGAGCCTCAAAGAATTTTAATCCAGAAATCTGTTTAGATATTAACGGGAAACCAAATCCTGGATTCATTGCTGATTTACCACTTTATCACCGTACGCCTGTAGCCTGTTTTGTGAGTGATTTTTTAGGTGATGATATTCAGTTTGCGGTGTGGTACATTCGACTTAGGGATAAGAAGCAAACCAGAACTCCATTTGATGGAATATTGAAAGTCGAGAAAATTCTCGTCACGCAGGAAGATGTTGACAATGGCATAGACAGTGACCTGGTTGATACGCTTAGTGCCTATTTGATAAACGAGCGGAACCCTGTTTGCTATGGCGTGGATTTGCGTTGGGCAAATCATATCTATCCTGTATATCTCACCGAATCATTTGTGAAGTCAAAATATCTGAGTGCAGAAAGTTTTCTGCATCTATTTTAGGGAGGATTAGCAGTAATGAACAAGCAAAACAAACTTATCGGGCGTGTGCTTGCCACTGAAAAAACGCCAACTACAATGGATAAATTTAACTTTTGGACAAACTCCGATTTGAAGCTTCATGCATTTGATATAGTCAAAGTTGAACATATTGACAATTCGTTTTCATTCGGCGTGATTGAGAACATCTCTCATATAACCGACTCACAGAGTTTTTTAACCAATTATATCTCCAGCGACTTTGGTGATGTTAATGTCGAAGAGCCGACTTTACGCGTGGGGATGAACTACGCTGAAGCGGCAATATCTTTCAATGATAAAAACCTTTATACTCCTGTTCATAATAACGCTCGAGTATATCTGGCTACAGCCGAAGAAATAACTATGGCTTTAGGGCTTGACAAGGTTCAAAACCCTCTTGTTTGTGGCTCATTGAAAATGTACGAAGGAACTGCTGACGAGATTACTTTGCCAGTAAACCTCAATTCAAAATTCATACTGGGTCCGGAGGGTGCGCATCTTAATATATCTGGTATTTCAGGGCTTGCTTCAAAGACTTCATATGCTATGTTTCTGATGAAAGCAATTCAAGATCAGTACTTAAAAGCGGATGACGATGCAGATGATAGTGTGGCTTTCGTTATTTTTAATGTCAAGGGCAAAGACCTCATGGCAATTGATAGACCAAATGATTTTATTACCGATAAGCCAGGCGAAAAAGAACGAGTTTTCGCAGACTATGAGACCCTCAAACTTTCCACAGAACCGTTCAAAAACGTCAAATACTATATACCGTTTTCGAGCAATACGTCAGCTAAACAAAGCACCTATCTTGGTACGGATGATGTGAAGTTATATATGGAATATACACAACTAAAAAAATTCAAATATTCGTATGAAGATGACAAGGAAAGCCTTGAAATGTTGTTTGCAGATATTGATGACCCACAGCAAACAATGGAAGCAATCATAAGCAAAATCATTGATGATACAGACCCGGATTTCGGCAGAGGGCGCATTGCAACATGGCAAGATTTCAGAGATAAGGTAGATGACCTTTCTCAAAGGTCGCAACCAGCAACAAAAGGGCAGCAAAGGATTTCGAATGAAATATCTGTGCTAAGTTGGAGAAAGTTTAAGCGTATAATTAACAAAGCAACCAAAAACGATGATATGTTCGCAAATCGCCCCGACTCAAGCAAGCATGAATGCCGTTTGGCGGATGCTTTAAAGTACATCAGTAAAAACGAGGTTTGTGTTATTGATGTCGCCAAACTCCCTGAGGATAAACAAGCCTTTGTTTTTGGTGACGCAGTACGTACAATTTATAATTTGAAGTTGGGCGAATATGACGGTGAGGAGAATGTTAATCCGCCATCGAGGATTATTGTTTTTATAGATGAACTTAATAAATATGCCTCAAAAGAAACACCAAAGACATCACCGATTTTGAGGGAAATTCTTGATGTGACAGAACGTGGACGTTCGCTCGGCCTTGTGCTTTTTGGAGCTGAACAATTTCGTTCTAATATCCATCAGCGGGTTACCGGCAACTGCTCAACTCACGCATATGGTCGAACAAACTCTATTGAAACAGCAACCAAGGACTATGGGAGTTTACCAAGTACATATAAAAACATGTTAACCAGGTTAGAGCAGGGTGATTATTTGATTCAAAACCCAATCTTTCGCTCCTTGCTGAAAATAAAATTTCCAAAACCAATTTATAAGCAATTCAAGTGAGAGGAGCACATCAATGAACGAATACATTTTCGGAGCTAATATATTAGAAAATCTTACGACAGGAATGTACCAAGATTCTAAGGTCACTTATCGTGAGTACATACAGAACTCATGTGACCAGATTGACAAGGCAGTACGTGATGGACTCTTGCTGCAAAGCGAAGGATATATTCATATCTGGCTTGACCCTGACAGGCGTACTATCAGTATTGAGGATAATGCTACTGGCCTTGCAGCCGCTAAATTTCAAAAAACTTTAGGTAACATTGCAGATTCTGATAAGAAAATAGGTGAGGATAAAGGTTTTCGTGGCATTGGTAGACTTTGCGGGCTTGCTTATTGTGGAGAATTGGTATATTCATCGACGGCGAAAGGTGAAACTATCGTATCCACGATGCGTTGCAAGGATATGGAAATGCGTGAATTGAGTGCAGCTAATGGCAGAGGTGAAAAGTAGACCGCAAG
>JAAZFB010000573.1 GCA_012511915.1 Clostridiaceae bacterium | reverse complement strand
GTCGCGCACCGCAGGACCAAAAAAATGCCCGTTTGCGCATTGCTCCCAGCCACATTGAACAATCTCAACATCAAAGTTGCCTTGGCTTTGTATTATAATACTCTTATTCATTGCGTCCCTTCCCCTCTTTTTAATGACAAAAGTCCATGATGTGCCAACATAATGCCATGCAATTACATATTATCATACATTATACTAAAAAGTAAAGAAAGTAATTTTGGAGGTGTATGGAAATTGCTAAAAATCACATTTATGGGTGCGGGAAGTACCGTTTTTGCAAAAAATGTGTTAGGGGATGTTATGCTCACCCCGGCGGTTCGCGACTGTATAATCGCGCTATATGATATCGATATTAAAAGGCTCGAAGAATCATATAACATGCTTTGTACAATTAATAGCAATTGTAACGAAAGCAGAGCAAAAATTATTAAATATACAGACCGAAAAAAAGCCTTGAAAGATGCAAAATATGTAGTTAATGCTATTCAGGTTGGCGGTTATGACCCTTGCACCATTATTGATTTTGAGGTGCCGAAAAAATATGGTTTAAAGCAAACAATAGGTGATACTCTTGGAATTGGCGGAATTTTTAGGGCACTTCGCACCATCCCGGTATTGTTTGATTTCGCAAGCGATATGCAGCAGGTGTGTCCCAATGCGTGGTTGCTTAATTATACCAATCCGATGGCAATGATAACAGGCGCAATGCAAAGGTATACCGGGGTTAATACCGTTGGCCTATGCCATAGCGTACAAGTCTGCAGTGAAAGCCTGCTCAAGGGTGTTGGACTGAACGCTGAGGGTGTTGTTGATAAAATAGCCGGTATTAATCATATGGCATGGTTGTTAGAAATAAAAGATAAAGACGGGAACGATTTATATCCACGCATAAAAGAACTTGCAAATGAAAAGACCGAAAAACACGACAATATGGTGCGTTTTGAGATTATGAAGCACTTTGGGTATTATGTAACAGAATCAAGTGAGCATAACGCGGAATATATGCCGTACTGGATAAAAAACACCCACCCCGAGCTGATTGAAAGGTTTAATATACCTCTTGATGAATATCCGCGGCGTTGTATTAATCAAATAGCAGATTGGGAAAAACAAGGCGAGAAATTGACAAACGACAAAACACTCACACATAAGAGAACGCGTGAGTATGCCTCATATATAATGGAAGCAATGCAGACAAACAAACCAATAAGTATCGGTGCAAATGTAATAAATACCGGAATAATACCAAACCTACCGTCCGAAGCATGCGTAGAGGTGCCCTGTCTTGTAGACGCAAACGGGATTACCCCTTGTTATGTCGGGAAGCTTCCAGAACAGCTTGCAGCACTTAACAGAACAAATATCAACCCGCAACTGTTAACAATAGAAGCGGCAGTTACGTTGAAAAAGGAAAATATTTATTATGCCGCAATGCTCGACCCACATACAAGTTCAGAACTGTCAATTGACGAGATAAAGGCATTATGCGACGATTTAATTGAGGCCCATGGAGATTGGTTGCCGAAATATAACTAATACTAAATTCAAGCAAATATAACATTATATTTGATTGAATTTAGTATAAT
>JAAZFB010000060.1 GCA_012511915.1 Clostridiaceae bacterium | reverse complement strand
CTAATGGGTCATCCGGTGTTACAACCGTAAGGTCTATCCTTTCCTTTTCAGCAAAATCAGCCATTGATTTAATATCAGTCGCCTTTATATCAACACATGTTGCAATTTCGGAAATCCCACCATTGCCGGGTGCACAATAAATCTTTTCAACTAAAGGGCTTTGGGCTATTTTCGCCGCTAAAGCATGCTCACGCCCTCCACCGCCTACTATAAGAATTTTCAAATATGTTTCATTCCTTTCAAGTACTAATGCTTAAAGTGCCTTAATCCGGTAAACACCATTGATATACCTAACTCATCACATTTCTTAATTGATTCCTCATCACGGATTGAACCACCCGGCTGTATAATTGCGGTAATACCCGTCTTTGCCGCTGCTTCAACACAATCGGGGAATGGGAAATACGCATCGGATGCCATTACGCTTTGATTTGATTTTTCGCCCGCATACTTTATTGCAAGTTCAAGTGCGGTAATCCTGTTGGTCTGCCCCGGTCCAATACCGACTGTTGCGCTGTCTTTTGCAAGAACAATAGCGTTTGATTTGGTATACTTTGCAATCTTCCAGGCAAACAGCAAATCCTCTATTTCTTTTTCGGTAGGTTTAATTTTTGTAACCGTTTTGAATTGTTCACCTAACAACTTACAATCCAAACCCTGTATTAACAAACCGCCGCTGACCTTTTTAAAATCCATCATATCTTCTGTGTTTTTTACGGAAATACCGGGCAACTCTAAAATACGGATGTTTTTCTTTTGTGAAATTATTTCAATTGCCTCTTTGGAAAATGACGGGGCAATAACTATTTCTAAAAATATTTTACTTATTTGTTCTGCTGTTGCCTTGTCAATTTCCCTGTTGGCAGCAACAATACCGCCAAATATAGAAACAGGGTCTGCATTATATGCACTATTATACGCATTGTAAATATCTTTACCCGTTGCTACACCGCAAGGATTTGCATGCTTGACAGCTACAACACACGGCTCATCAAACTCTTTGACTATTGCAATCGCCGCATCTGTATCTGCAATATTATTGTACGAAAGCTCTTTGCCATGTAGTTGTGTTGCGGCAGTAAGCGAACCCTCAAATTTACCTATTTCCTTATAAAAAGCCGCACCTTGATGTGGGTTTTCCCCATATCTCATATCTGCAACCTTCTCAAAAGTAAGTGTAAGGGTGTCCCTTAGTTTGTTTTGGCCAAGCTTCTCTGCCAAATAATTTGCAATTAAGGCATCATATGCGGCGGTATGCTCGAACACTTTAAAAGCAAATTGCTTTTTAATATCTATTGTCAGTGTATTTGCCTTTAGATGATTAATCAAAAGCGGATAATCATTAGGGTCTACAACAACAGCAACATCCTGATAATTTTTTGCCGCTGCCCGTATCATGGTAGGACCACCGATATCTATGTTTTCAATTGCTTCGTTAAAAGCAACACCTTCTTTTAAAATAGTTTGTTTAAAAGGATAAAGATTAATAGCAACAACATCAATGGTGTTAACATCGAGCTCCGCGAGCTGCTGCATATGTTCTGCATTATTTCTGACCGCAAGAATGCCGGCATGTATTTTGGGGTGCAGGGTTTTAACCCGCCCATCAAGGCATTCGGGGAAACCGGTAATATCGGATACGCCGATTACCTCTATACCCGCTTTTTGCAATGCTAAAGCGGTGCCTCCGGTAGATATTATTTCATAATTTAAGTCAATAAGTCCTCGTGCAAATTCCACCACACCGGTCTTATCCGAGACACTTATCAGTGCTCTTTTTTTCATAAAGCATCATTCCTTTCGCATACTAAGTATTGATTACATATCTGTGCAACAGCTTTTGGTAATATCACCCATTCTGCTTGCTCCATAACTCTTTTTTGCAATATCTCGGGGGTAT
>JAAZFB010000007.1 GCA_012511915.1 Clostridiaceae bacterium | reverse complement strand
GTTAACGAGAAATGTGCTTCCGGCGCCGGTTCGTTTGTTGAAATGATCTCCTCTGCACTGGAGGTATCCTTGGAAGAAATGGGACAGTTATCTCTTAAATCCGCTAAATCTGTGCCTATTAACGCGCAGTGTGCCGTCTTTGCCGAGTCGGAAGTTATTTCCCTAATCCATGCCCGGACACCAAAAGAAGATATCTCCAGAGCTGTTCTTGAAGCTTTGGCCAGCCGCATTTCATCCCTGGCTCGCCGTGCAGGGTTAAAACAAAAGGTGATTTTGATTGGTGGCTTAGCGAAAAATCCGGGGTTTGTCCGGGCATTGGAAAATGATTTGGGTACTGAGATCCTTCTTCCTGACCATCCCGAATTTGTAAGTGCGTTGGGTGCTGCTTTGGTAGCAGAAGAAAAAGCAAAAAAAGCAGGTTAAAGCAAAAAGTGAAAACTATTAACAAGGTTTTAAAAAAGTGGGTGACCCAACGAATTGAAGTTGCCGGGGTTCTTTCAGAAAAGCATAGGCGGTAAAGGCTGTTAGCAGTCATTGCTTGTATTATTAAAAATTTTATGATATTATAAAAAAACGTGGTCACGTATAATCTTTAAAAAAGTACTTCTAATCACGAACTAAAGATATTCCCAAACAGTCGATCAATCAATAAGTATTGTAAGCATTTAAAAATTTATTTTTTAACACAGGAGGCCGGTATAAAGTGAAAATAACAAAGATAGGTGTTCTGGGAGCCGGGGCAATGGGCGGCGGTATCGCACAGCTCGCAGCCCAGGCCGGATATCAGGTAGTGCTTAACGATATAGAGATGACTTTCGTTGATAAAGCTTTGGAGCGTATGGATTCTTTTTTAAGCGTAAGTATTGAAAAAGGAAAAATGACACCGGAGCAAAAGGAACAGGTGCTAAACCGTTTCATCAAAAGTACGAATCTTGCCGATTTTGGTGATGTTGACCTGGTTATCGAGGCAATAATTGAGGATCTGGATTTGAAAAAAAAGGCTTTTGCGCAGCTCGACAGCATCTGTAAACCGGAGGCCCTGCTTGCCTCCAATACCTCCTCAATGTCAATTACAATTCTGGCCAATGCCACAAACAGACCGGAGCGCGTTGCGGGAATGCATTTTTTCAATCCTGCGCCGATAATGAAACTTGTAGAGATCATCAGAGGCTATTATACCAATGACGACACCGTGGGGAAATTATCTGAAGTAGCCCAAAATATGGGCAAAACTACGGTGGAGGTTAAAAAAGATTCCCCCGGCTTTATTGTTAATCGCCTTATGATGGCCCAATATATTGAGGCAATCCGCCTGCTGGAAGAAGGTGTGGCAACGATAGAAGATATCGATAAAGCTGTAAAGCTGGGCCTTAACCATCCCATGGGCGCATTTGAACTGCAGGATTTTGGCGGGATTGATATCGGGCATTTTGTGGCCGAATATTTCTATGAAGAATTTAAAGATATACGCTGGAACCCTCCCCAGGCGCTGAAAGCCCTTATCAGGGCCGGAAGACTGGGACGAAAGACCGGTGCCGGCTGGTACGATTATAAAAAATAACCTGACGAAGGGGTGTAATGTAATGTCCGGGGATTTAGTTGTTGTTGAAAAAAGAAATAATATTGCTATCGTAACATTAAACAGGCCTCCGTTAAACCCCCTTAGTAGTGCTGTATTTCATAAACTGGATGAAGCTATCTCCGAGCTGGAAAAAGATTCGGAAATAAAGGCTGTTATTATTACCGGTTCGGGAGAGAAAGCATTTGCTGCCGGAGTTGATATTACAGAAATAACAAAATTATCCCCCGTGGAAATATATGAATTTAACTGCCTGGCACTCTCCGTTTTTACAAAATTTGAAAACCTAAGCAAGCCAACTATTGCTGCCATTAATGGTCTTGCTCTCGGAGGGGGATATGAGCTGGCCCTTACTTGTGACTTTCGCATTGCTGCTGAAAATGCCAAGTTTGCCCAACCGGAGATTAACCTGGGAATCATTCCCGGAGGCGGGGCCACGCAACGCCTGCCCAGGCTGATTGGCGTTGCCCGTGCCAAGGAACTGCTTTATCTCGGCAATACTGTTGACGCTGGCATAGCCGAACGATTTGGAATGGTAAACAGCGTTGTCCCGGTGGATAAATTAATGGATAGCGCGGAGGAACTAGCCCAAAAACTGGCAGCAAAGCCTGTAGTAGCTATGAAGATGCTTAAGAAAACAGTTAACTTGGGCATGCAAATGGATCTTAATTCCGCTACCAACCTGGAAATTGAAAGTTTTGTTATTGCTTT
>JAAZFB010000572.1 GCA_012511915.1 Clostridiaceae bacterium | reverse complement strand
TTTTCCACTGAGCATCGTTATGGAACCGTTTTGAATGCAAAAAGCATTCAAAAGAACCCATGCCTTGCTCAGCAAAAAATCATCTCGCAAATATAACACTATATTTGATTGAATTTAGTATTAGTATAAAATGATGAGAAAATATGGACACGTTAAAAAATGTATGATACAATTGCTTTGATAATTTTTACTGGGTAAGGGTTTATCGCAGGGCGTATGACGGATATAATACTAATCCCCAATTAGAATAAGAACAAAAAACTTGTCTTTTAATTGAGGATTAGTATAAGTAGAGATCCGGCAAGGAGGAAAAATGAGCGATTCAAAAAAAATATCATATGAGGTCATTAAGAGGTTGCCGCGTTATTATCGGTATTTGGGCGATCTCCGAAAAAATAACATAGTTAGGATTTCATCAAAAGAACTCAGCGAAAAAATGAATGTTACCGCTTCGCAAATACGTCAGGATTTAAATTGTTTCGGCGGGTCTGGGCAGAAGGGGTACGGGTATAACGTTGAAAGCCTTTATAAGTCTATCTGCGAAATTCTTGGCCTGGAAAGAGGGCACAAGACTGTTATTATCGGCGCCGGCAACTTGGGTAAAGCACTTGTATTGTATAAGTCCTTTGAAAGAAGGGGCTTTATTCTTACAGGGGTTTTCGATAACGATGAAGCAAAGATTGGCACCTTTATTGGCGAGCATGTGATACTAAATATCAATACACTGCCGGATTTTATTGCTAAACATAAACCGGATATCGGTATTATTGCCGTACCCAAGGAAAAGGCGGGCGAAATTGCATTGTTGTTATCGCAAAACGGGGTGAAGGGGCTGGTTAATTTTTCATATACCGATTTAAGTATGTTAAAAGATGTCGAAGTTGAAAATGTGCATATCAGTGATAGTTTAATGACGTTATCGTATAGAATAAAAGATAAATAAACTGTTTTTTATCAGTATTAACACGAGGTGGATTTATTGAAAAAGATGTTTGAAAGGGTATTCGGTACTCACAGCACAAGGGAGCTAAAGAGAATAACGCCTATAGTTGAGCAGACAGAGGCATTTGAAGAATCTATCAAAAAGCTCTCCGATTCCCAGCTTAAAGCTAAAACAGCGGAGTTTAAAGAACGGTTGGGAAAAGGTGAAACAACCGATGATATACTGTCCGAAGCATTTGCAGTTGTGAGGGAAGCGTCAAGGCGCGTTTTGGGTATGCGGCATTTTACCGTTCAGCTTGTGGGCGGAGTCGTTTTATATCAAGGCAGAATTGCAGAAATGAAAACAGGCGAAGGTAAGACGCTTGTTGCCACTTTGCCGGCATATCTCGTTGCTCTTGAGGGCAAGGGCGTTCATATTGTTACGGTAAATGATTATCTTGCAAAGCGCGACAGTGAGTGGATGGGTAAAGTATATAACTTCCTTGGGCTTTCGGTTGGGCTTATAGTGCACGGGATTGATAACGATGAGCGTCGTGCGGCGAATGCGGCCGATATTACTTATGGTACGAATAATGAGTTTGGGTTTGACTATTTGCGCGATAATATGGTTATTTATAAAGAACAAAAGGTTCAACGCGGGCATTACTTTGCCATTGTTGACGAGGTTGACAGTATTTTGGTGGACGAGGCGCGTACTCCGCTTATTATCTCCGGTGCAGGGGATAAGTCTACTGTATTGTATGAAACCGCAAACAAGTTCGCACGCGGATTAAAGCTGATAAGGATTAAAGAAAGTGACGACAAGCAGCATGAAGAGAATGTTGAGGCGGATTATATTGTTGATGAAAAGGCAAAGACCGCCACGTTAACCGAACGGGGTATAAAAAAGGCAGAATCTTTTTTTGGTCTTGAAAATCTTTCCGACCCGGAAAACCTTACAATTTCTCACCATATCAACCAAGCGATACGTGCACATGGGATTATGCACCTTGATAAAGATTATGTCGTAAAAAACGGAGAGGTTATTATTGTTGACGAGTTTACCGGACGGCTTATGTTGGGCAGAAGATACAGCGAAGGGTTGCACCAGGCAATTGAAGCAAAAGAAAAAGTCACCGTGGAAAGAGAGAGCAAAACCCTTGCCACAATAACCTTTCAGAATTATTTCAGGCTTTATAAAAAACTATCCGGCATGACGGGAACTGCCCTTACCGAGCAAGAAGAATTTCAAGAGATTTATAAGTTGGATGTTGTGGATATTCCGACAAATATGCCGCTAATCCGCGTTGATTACCCGGATTCGGTGTACAAGAATGAGCAGGGCAAACTTAATGCTATAATTGAACAAATAAAACAGTGCCATGAAAAAGGGCAACCGGTGCTTGTAGGTACAATAACGATAGAAAAGTCAGAGGAGTTATCCTCCGCACTTAAGAAAAAAGGCATAGCACACGAGGTTTTGAATGCAAAGTTTCATGAAAAGGAAGCCGAGATAGTTGCACAGGCCGGAAAAAAGGGTGCGGTTACTATTGCCACCAATATGGCGGGGCGTGGTACGGATATCATCCTGGGCGGCAATGCGGAATTTTTGGCAAAACGAGAGATGTCTAAAAAAGGGTTTGACTCTCATTTGATAAGCGAAGCGACTGGTTATGCCGATACGGATGACGAAGAAATATTAAATGCCCGAAAGGTATTTAAAGAGCTTTACGAAAAATACAAACCGGCAGTTGATGCCGAACACAATGAGGTTATCGAAGTCGGTGGTCTGTTTATTTTAGGCACTGAGCGGCATGAGAGCCGTCGGATAGATAATCAGCTCAGAGGAAGAAGCGGGCGTCAGGGGGATATAGGGGCATCAAAGTTTTTTATTTCGTTGGAAGATGATTTAATGCGCCTTTTCGGTTCAGAGCGGCTTATGAATATTGTAGAAACGCTTGGGTTGGAGCAAGACCAGCCCATCGAACACAAAATGCTTTCAAATGCCATTGAAAATGCGCAAAAAAGGGTTGAAGGCAGGAACTTCGATATAAGAAAACATGTTTTGCAGTATGACGATGTAATGAACCAGCAACGTGAGCTTATTTATGGACAACGTAGCAAGGTATTGGAGGGAGAAGACCTAAAAAGCTATATTTTATCTATGGTAGACAGCGTTGCGGAGAGGGTAGTAAGCGGCACTGTTGGGGATAGTAGGCATCCGGACGATTACTCCTGGGAAACATTTGAACTGCTAATGCTTGATTTTTTTGGTTTAATAATAAAGATAGAGCAAGATAAACGATTAGAAATGGATGCAGATGAACTCAGACAGCTTATAATCGAATCGGCATATACAGCATACGAAAAGAAAGAACAAGATTTCGGTGAAAATTCAATGCGTGAGTTGGAACGCGTGGTATTGCTCCAAGTGGTTGACCAAAAATGGATGGACCATATTGATGCGATGGACCAGTTGCGTACCGGTATAGGGCTTAGGGCATATGCACAGCACGACCCTGTAATTGAGTATAAATTTGAAGGCATGGACATGTTTGAAGAAATGATAGCGGCGATAAAGGAGGATACAATAAAGCATATATTCCATGCACGTTTGAACAGGGAGATTAAAAGAGAACAAGTCGCTTCACCACTAACGGCATCCCATGGAGAGCAAAAGGGGGAAGTTAAAAGGAAGCCTGTTACAAAAGGTAAGAAGGTCGGCAGAAACGACCCGTGTCCATGCGGCAGTGGTAAAAAATATAAAAAATGTTGCGGGCAATGAAAATGAATGCAATTTTTAAACATAAAGGTGTGAATTTTTTATGAGTATATTAGAACTTGAACAGTACAATCTCTTACTTGATGGGATACAAAAG
>JAAZFB010000571.1 GCA_012511915.1 Clostridiaceae bacterium | reverse complement strand
TTTTTGTCAATAGCGGCCGCAATCAGCGGCCGTTACAAGGAAAATAGTATTTACTAATTCGCAATTAATGAAATTTTTCTAACGCGAATTAGTATCAGTTCCTTTACCTAATACAAATTTAGTATAATACTAAATTCAATCAAATATAGCACAATGTTTACGGTAAGGCTTGCCAAAAAAAAATAAAAATAGTATAATAAGCCTATCGGGTATGGCTTAAAATATTGACAAACTTTTTTTGTCAATAGCGGCCGCAATCAGCGGCCGTTATACGCGAATTAGTATTATCAAGCTGTGCCTTTTAATAAATTCCACGCGCGGTGTAATTTTATCATTAGTTTCAATTAATATTGGGAGGTAGATAATATGTTCGATAGGATTAAATACAAAAGTCTGGCAAAAGAACAACTAAGATGCAACATTGGCACAATAATAATATGTACATTGATTATTGATCTTATTTACATTGTTTTAACAAGAATTCCGGCTATAGGTCCAATTATTCTATTCATTGTTTATCCTGGGTTTATGCTAAGCCTCTCTTTAATTTTTCTCGCATTGACAGAAAATATTAAACCTCAGGTTGTTGATATTTTTAAAGGTTTTGAAAACCTTGGCAACGCTTTATGGCTCAACATTTTAGTATCGTTTTTCTCACTGTTGTGGTCATTGCTTTTTATAGTGCCGGGTATTATTAAAGGAATTTCCTATTCAATGTCATTTTTCATACTAGCTGAAAACCCAAAGATGTCAGCTGATGAAGCATTAAATAAGAGCAAACAAATCACCAAGGGGCATGTAGGCGATTTATTTGTCCTTTATTTATCTTTCTTTTGGTGGGCTATGCTTGTAGCTATAACCTTTGGTCTTGCTGCTATCTATGTTGGTCCGTATATGCAAGCAACTCTGACAAATGTTTATAAAGACTTAAAACCAGACGATAGTATTGTTATTTCATAGGGCTTGCCGAAAAATTAATAAAGACATTATAATAGCCCTGTTCGCTATCAAAAATTTTGCGGATGTGTCTATTATATTTTGATACTACTTATACTAAATTCAATCAAATATAGCACTATATTTGATTGAATTTAGTATTATTTGGAGGTGTAATTGATTATTAACAAATGTGATTTAACAAATAAAAAAGAAAGCATCCAAAAAACCAAAAGGCAGTATCTCCTTGGAGTGGATGTTGGCACAACATCGATAAAAGCGGCTGTATTTGATAATACAGGCAGACAAATATCCTCTAGCAATGTTGATTATACATTAATTGCAAAGGGGGATTATATCGAACTCGATGCCAATTTGTATTGGACATTGTTCCGAAAAGCAATGGCTGAGGCTGTCGGCGACTTGGATATATCTGCTCTTTCTATAGACACGCAATGCGAAACAATGATTTTAACCGACGAAAACGGTAACCCTTTACGCAACGCCATTGTATGGCTTGATAACAGAGCTGCCAAGCAAGCCTCTGAGATAGAGCAGGTCTTTGGTGTGAAAAAGGTTTATGAAGTAACAGGGCAACCCGAAGTTACGGCAACATGGCCCGCCGCTAAATTACTCTGGATAAAGCAAAACTAGCCTGAGATATGGTCGAAAACCCGAAAAATATTTCTGTTAGAAGATTATCTTCTGTATAAGCTCACAGGCAAGTTTGTGTCACAAAAGACATTACAGTCATCAAGCTTATATTTTGATATCATAAAAGGCACATGGTGGGAAGAAATGCTTGATTTTTTAGGTGTTGATATAACTATGCTGCCCAAAATACACAATAGCGGTGAGTATATAGGTAAATATGGAGATATAAGTGTTGTAACGGGTGCAATAGATCAAATAGCCGCATCAATCGGAGCCGGTATAATACAAAAGGATATAATCAGCGAGATGACAGGCACAACAATGGCTATATTTGTAACATCGGACGAAATACCGTCATTTAACCCAAACAGCAAAATACCTTGCCATTACAACTTTGACGGCAAATATTGCCTAATGCTGTGGACAACAACTGCCGGTATGGTGCTTAAATGGTTTAAAAATAATTTTTGTGAGAACTTTGATTTTACACAGCTTGATGCCCTTGCCGAAAAAATCCCTGTCGGAAGTAGCGGGCTGGTTATGATGCCACACCTCAGCGGTAGTCAAATGCCAAAATACAACCCCAACGCAAAAGGCACTTTTCATGGTATAACATTAGAGCATACCAGGGGACATTTTGTTAGGAGTATATTGGAATCCGTAGCATGTATGCTAAAAGAAAATCTTGATTATTTGGGAAGGGATATAAAAGAAATCCGTTCAATGGGCGGCGGTGCAAACAGTCAGTTATGGTGTCAAATAAAGTCTGATTTAACGGGCAAAAAACTTGTTACGTTAAAGAATAAAGAAACCGCTTGCCTTGGCTCTGCCATTTTGGCAGGGGTTGGTATCGGTGTCTTCGGCTCGGTAAAGCAGGCATGTGACAAAATAATAAAAACTGACAGGGAATATACACCCGGCGGGGTTGACTATTCAAATGTATACAAAAGATATATAGCCTTATATGAAACATTATGGGGTTGTTGAATAATCAGATTGTATAATACTAAACACTTAAGATTCTATAAAACCGAATTAAGCCAGGCATTGGCAATAAGTGCATGTCCTGATTGGGTTGGGTGAACCCCGTCAGCTGACCATACCCGGCTTGGTTGCTGGGTAGCTGCGGCAGCAAACAATCCAGCTAACGGTATATAAATTGCGCCAAAATCCCGTGCCAATTCACGCGTAGCCTGTATTTTAGTGTCTAAATCTTCCCGCCATGCTATTCTATCATTAGGATACGGCAACACAAAAGGCTCACAGATAATTAGCTTGGTATTGATTGCCGATGCACGTTCTAAGATATTGTAATAACAAGACTTGTAAGCTTCTACGGTGGTAGCGTCGTTGGCATCATAGCGACGCCAAACATCATTTATTCCTATTAAAATTGACAGTACATCGGGTTTTAAAGCAATACAATCCGCATCCCAACGAAGCTCTAAATCCTTAACACGGTTACCACTTATGCCCCGATTTAAAAAATTTATTTTTAGCTGCGGATAGCGTGCAGTAAACTCGCTTGCTATCCGCATCGGGTATCCCATTCCCATACCCTTTACATCTTCCATCCGCCCGCAGTCTGTTATGCTATCTCCCTGAAACAGCACCGTCATTCCATTTTGAATTAACATGTTATTCTTCTCCTTCTTCCGTCATTATATTACACATCACGCATAGATAAGGATATTCTGTTTCGGTCAATGTCAATTTCAACAACCCGAACATTAACAACATCGCCTACCGCAACAATATCCATAGGATGTTTAACATACTTATCAGCAAGCTGTGAGATATGGACCAGACCATCCTGATGCACACCGATATCAACAAACGCGCCAAAATCTATTACATTTCGTACAGTACCTGTTAATACCATACCGGGTTTTAAGTCCTCAATCCCCATAACATCGGCAAGCAATTTTGGCGGTTCTGCCTCACTGCGGGGGTCTCTGCCCGGCTTTAACAGCTCATTTGTAATGTCTCTTAAGGTTGGGACGCCTACATTGCATTGTTGTGCCACTTCTGTCAGATTATCCATTACCTTTTCACTTAGCCCCACCAAATTGTTAACTTTTATATCTTCCGGGCAGTAGCCGGTTATCTCAAGCAATTTCTTTGCCGCATTATACGACTCCGGGTGTACGGCAGTGTTGTCTAAAATATTATCCCCATCGGTAATGCGTAAAAATCCGGCACATTGTTCAAAAGCTTTTTTACCCAGCTTAGGCACTTTGGTAAGTTGCTTTCTGTTACTAAACCTGCCCTTTTCCTCCCTATAGGCAATTATATTTTTTGATATTACGGCATTTATCCCGGAAACATAAGACAATAGCGAAGACGATGCGGTGTTTAAGTCAACACCAACACTATTTACGCAGTCTTCAACAACCCCGCCCAATGCTTCACCCAACCGTTTTTGGTTCATGTCATGTTGATATTGTCCCACACCTATTGCTTTAGGGTCAATTTTCACCAGTTCGGCAAGCGGATCTTGCACCCTTCGCGCAATTGAAACGGCGCTTCTGAGTGAGACATCATATTCTGGGAATTCCTCCGCCGCAAGTTTTGATGCGGAATACACCGATGCCCCCGACTCGCTCACAACCAAATAAAATACCTTCCTGTCGAGTTCTTTTAAAAGCTGCGCAATAAATATCTCGCTCTCCTTTGATGCCGTGCCGTTGCCGATTGAAATAAGGTCTACATTATGTTTTGATATAAGGTTTTTCAGTATTGCCTTAGCCTCTTCCGTTTTGTTTTGCGGGGGTGTCGGATAAATTATCGCCGTGTCAAGCACTCTTCCTGTGGAATTAATAACGGCGATTTTGCACCCCGTTCTGTAAGCCGGGTCAAGACCCAAAACAACCTTATCTTTTATCGGAGGGGAAAGCAACAAGTTTTTGAGGTTTTGCGAAAACAGCTTTATCGCCCCCTCTTGGGAATCGTCGGTCAGTAAGTTTCGTATTTCATTTTCAATGCTTGGTTGTATAAGCCTCTTGTAAGAATCACATGCGGCAAGCTCTACATACTCGCTTGTTATGCTCCTCTTTTTCGGTATAAGTACACTATATAAATAATCTGTTATGCTATCTGTATCGGCATCAATTTTTACCGATAAAAAGCCCTCCCTTTCACCGCGATTAAGCGCAAGCACCCTATGGTGTGCAATTTTATTTATCGGTTCGGAAAAATCGTGATATATTTGATACACATCCCGATTTCTTTCTGTCTCCTCTTTACCGGTTGCCTTAGAAGATATTACACCGTTTAACATGGTATATTCCCGTATATATTTGCGATAATCAGCATTGTCGGAGATGTTTTCAGCTATAATGTCCATAGCACCTGCAATTGCTTCATCAGTCGAATTCACACCTTTTTCTGCATCTATGTAATTTGCGCACACCTCATCAATGTTGCCCTCAAATAAATGTTGGGCAATAATCAAGTCCGCAAGCGGCTCTAACCCCTTTTCTTTTGCAATTGTTGCCCTTGTCCTTCGTTTTTGCTTGTACGGGCGATAAATATCCTCTATTTCAGCAAGCTTCTGAGCGGCATCAATTTTCGCCTCTAACTCAGGGGTAAGCTTGTCCTGCTCTTCAATAAGTCGCTTAACCTCTTCCTTCCTTTGCTCAACCGACCGGAGATATATTAGCCTGTCATTTAGTTCCCTCAGCAGTTGGTCATCAAGTTCGCCGGTTGCCTCTTTACGGTAGCGGGAAATGAAGGGAATAGTGTTCCCTTCATCAATCAACGCCACAGTATTTTCAACCTGCCGGTGTTTAATATTAAATTCTTCAGCCAATCTTTTCAAAATATCCATTGTATCTTTTGTATCCTCTTCCTTTTTTATTTATACTAATATCCAATATCCCGCATGGTATCAGCTCTGTTTTTCAACGGTAGCATAAAACCGTCTATTGCAACGGTCATTATATCACCGCCAATTATTTTACCGTTGTACATAAGCACATTTGCCCTTATACCTTTTTTATCGAGAAAATTAGTAATCAAAAAAGTATACCTTGTAGCCTTTTTACCCGCATAGTCCAATAGGTCAAACCCTGCCTCGTTTTGCAACTTATTATAATTTGTATAAACATCGTCAAAAGCAACGGGTAAATCAACTTCCTCAACCTCAATAGGATTTTTATCTACTTCCCAGCCAAGCGACGCAACGTACTCTGCGGCAGTTTCCGAGGAATTGAAAGACGTATTCGCCGCAATAAATATAGTAATAATAATTAACATCGCAAATGCTGCTGTTGTAATGTACACTTTCTTTTTCATAAACACCACCCCACTAAATTATTATTCCGGAGCGTGGATGTTTATACTGATATGTTATAATATACCACTATTAGTATTAGGGCCTTAATTTTGTTACGAACGCATCTATTCTATCCAATGCCTTATTTATAGCAGAAATGGAATATGCATACGAGCATCTGATATATCCTTCACCGCTGTCACCAAAAGCATTACCGGGAATTACCGCAACCTTTT
Source organism: Clostridiaceae bacterium (assembly GCA_012511915.1). Classification (GTDB taxonomy): domain Bacteria; phylum Bacillota; class Clostridia; order Monoglobales; family Firm-18; genus JAAZFB01. The sequence continues at coordinate 1,034 of JAAZFB010000571.1, read as the reverse complement.
GTTCCTGCAACATCTTCTCACAAAATTCCGTTGAGCTCAATCCTGTTACAGAAATGTTGGGGAAGATATAAAATGCACCGAGCGGTTCGAAACAATTTAGCCCTATTTGTCTGATCCCTTCAAGGATAATTTTCCGTCGGAGATTGTATTCCGCCGCCATCTCATCAATATCACTGTCCCCGTTTCTAAGCGCCTCAATAGCGGCAAATTGACTTGTGGTTGGGCTGCACATAATAGCATACTGATGTATTTTTGTCATCAACCCGATGATTTCTTTGTTACCGCAGGCATACCCCAACCGCCACCCTGTCATGGCGAACGCTTTAGAAAAACCACTTATAATAACGGTACGCTCTTTCATGCCGTCAATATTGGCAATAGAGGTGTGCTTCCCGTTATATGTTAGTTCAGCATAAATCTCATCGGATAAAACAATTATATTTGTATCTTTTAATACTTCCGCTATTTGCTCAATATCATGTTTTGACATAATCGCACCGGTAGGGTTGTTGGGATACGGCAAAATCAAAAGCTTTGTTTTGGGAGTAATAGCCTTTTTGAGATCGTTTGCGGTAAGTTTGAAATTATTTTCTTCCTTTGTAACAATCGGAACCGGAATTCCCCCTGCAAGGCTGGTACATGGTGAATAACATACAAAACTTGGCTCCGGTATAAGCACTTCATCACCGTTACTTATAATAGAGCGTACACAAAGGTCTATTGCCTCACTGCCACCAACTGTAACTAAAACTTCATTTTCCGGCTCATAGTCAAGTAAAAACCGCCTTTTCATGTAATGGCATATTTCTTCCCTCAACTCCAAAAGACCACTGTTTGAGGTGTAATAGGTCTGCCCTTTTTCAAGGGAATAAATCCCCGCATCCCTAATATGCCACGGAGTTACAAAATCCGGTTCACCCACCCCTAACGAAATTGCATCCGGCATGGATGTTACAACATCAAAAAACTTCCGTATGCCGGAGGGCTTGATATCTTGGGCAACGGGCGAAAGCAGTTGTTTCATGTTCATAAAG
>JAAZFB010000059.1 GCA_012511915.1 Clostridiaceae bacterium | reverse complement strand
TTCCAAAGAGCAGGTGAAATATTTTCTGCAAAAAGTGTATCACCTCACCGACCTTGACCAGTCGTTGGACGCAACCGACGCAGTTGCCGTTGCCATCTGCCACTTTATCCAAAAAGACAAACCACGTTCAAAAAAAGCATACAAAGACTGGGGCGAATTTGTGAAAAAAAACCCGGGGAGGGTGAAATGAGAATAGAGCTAAAGACAAACAAATTGACGGGGAAAAATTAAAATATCCCGCCGTACAAAAATAAAATTCTTGCCTGCCCGCATTAGCTCCTTTCTTGCTGAATTTCAAAAATTAATTGTATTTTTAGACAGTTTTTGACAAGTCTAATTTAAGTCTTTTGAAACCGCTTGCGGTTCACGAACACAAAAAGAAAAATGATACCCGTGAGTAATAGTTTAGGTCAGATACTAAGAGAACTCCGTGAAACAAAGAGGTTGCTGTTACGTCAAGTGGCTGCTGCTTTGGAAATGGACACGGCACTGTTGAGCAAGTTTGAAAGAGATGAGCGAAAACCCAATAAAGAACAGGTGCTCGCTTTTGCAAGGTATTACAACGTGAATGCCGATGAGCTGGTTTTAGCCTGGCTAAGCGATAAAATTGCAGGGGAAGTGCAAAATGAGGATCTTGCAAAAGAGGCTTTGAAGGTTGCTGAAAAGAAGGTTGAACTTTTTAAAAAGCAAAAAAAATGAACGGAGAATCGCTGAACATACTGAATGATAGGTTGAAAAAGTTAAAAGCACAATTTCCGGAGATTTTTACGGAAGAACTAATTGATATGGAAAAGTTAAAAGCAACTTTTACGGATAATATCAATTTCAACAACGAACGCTACGTATTGAACTGGGCAGGAAAAAGCGATGCTTTTAAAACCTTACAAATCCCCACTACTGCCACGCTGAAACCGCAACCTAAAGAATCGGTAAATTTTGATACAACGGAAAACGTTTTTATTGAGGGCGAAAACCTTGAGGTGCTGAAGGTATTGCAGAAAAGCTATTATGGCAAAATCAAGTGTATCATCATTGACCCGCCATACAATACCGGTAACGACAGCTTTATTTATCCCGATAGTTTTAAAGAAAACAACGCCGACTACGAAAAACGCTTTGGCGACAAGGACGAAGAGGGCTATCTGATGAAAGAAGGAATGTTTCGCAAAAACAGCAAAGAGAGCGGGCACTACCATAGCAACTGGCTAAGCATGATGTATCCCCGCCTGTTTTTAGCAAAAAACTTGTTGCGGGACGATGGTGTTATTTTCGTTCATATTGACGACAACGAGGTGCATAATCTGCGGATGATTATGAATGAGATTTTTGGCGAGGAGAATTTTGTCGCTAATTTTCTTTGGAAAAAGAAGGGAACAACATCAAATGTTGAAGGAGCTCAGGTTAGCTCATTGACTGACAGCACATTGTGTTATAGGAGAAGCGAAGATACAATTATTAAACCTCGAATTAAAGAAAAAGAGACGCGCAGCTATCCATATAAAGATAATGAGGGATTATATAGGACAACGGGTATTGAAAAAAAGGATAGTGGTTCATATAAAAGAGAAACAATGAAGTTTAAAATAATTGGACAGTTACGAAGAATTGGTAAAAGGTGGCAAATAGGGGAAAAAACAGCTAGAAAGTTGGAAAATAAAAATAGATTTATTTTTGATGGAGAAAAAATTTTATTGAAAATATATGATTTTGAAGATAAAAATACTACATCTGCAAGACCAAATTTGTTATTCGAACATGGTTCCACAGATAGTGCATCAAATACTATTAAGAAATTATTTGATGGTAAAGAAGAATTATTTGACAACCCTAAACCTGTTAAATTAATTAAAGAATTAATTAGTTTTTCAACCGATAATAACGATACTATCCTTGATTTCTTCGCAGGTTCCGGCACCACCGCCCAGGCAGTTTTAGAACTCAACAAAGAAGATGGTGGAAATCGAAAATTTATTTTGGTTCAGCTTCCCGAATTGTGTTATGAAAACAGTGAAGCTTATAAAGCGGGTTACAAAACCATCGCGGATATTAGTAAGGAGCGGATTCGAAGGGTCATTAAAAAAATAGAAAAAGAGCAAGCCGAAGCCCAAAAACAAAAAGAAGAACAATTAGATTTTGGCGATAATCCTGAAAGTAAACCACTTGATTTAGGTTTTAAAGCCTTTAGACTTGCCCCTTCCAACTTCAAAATCTGGCGGGGAAGCAACATCAATGAAGATAATCTTACACAACAATTGGAAATTTTCACTAATCCGGTGCATGAAGGCAGTATCCATGAAAATATCCTGTATGAATTGATATTGAAAGCAGGGTATTTATTGACCGACAAAATAATTGAAAACGGAGAATTGAAAATTGTAAATGATGAACTGATATTGATCATCGAAACAAGGGATATGCAAAAAGCGGTTGATAAGGCTTTGTCGCTTATCCAGTCTCAACAATCCATTAAAAAAGTAATCATCCTTGATATTCTCTTCAAAAACAACGACCAACTCAAAACCAACACGGTCTTGCAAATGAGAGATGCCGGGGTGGAGTTTAAAACGATATAGGCATGACAGAAGAACGGTTAAGAAAATTAATGGTGGATTTGGAATCCGACAGAATAGAAAGAACCACATCCTTCAGAGAAGATAAGCTCGGCCCGGCAGTTTGTGCTTTATCCAATGATTTTCCCAATCATCGTAAATCAGGATATATTTTGTTGGGTATAGATGATGCAGGAAAAGTAAAAGGAATTAAAATCGGAGATGAAGACCTTCAAAAAATCGGCAATGTGAAATCAAACGGAAATGTACTTCCTCAGCCATCCATAACAGTAAGCGAAGTTTTTAATATAGACGGAGGTGATGTGGTAGCGGTTGAGGTGCGTCCTTCCTTATACCCTCCGGTACGTTATGATGGAAGGTGCTGGATCCGGGTAGGTCCAAGAAGATCCATAGCCACGATGGAAGAAGAGCGTATCTTAACAGAAAGACGGGCATCATATGCCAAAACTTATGATTTGATTCCGGCTTTAGGCACTACCATTGAAGATATTAGCATTGAGCTATTTAAAATAAACTACCTGCCTTCGGCAATAGACAAAGAAACACTTGCAGAAAACGAAAGAACCACAGAGGAACAACTCGCATCATTACGGTTTTATGACTCTCGGGAGAAATGTCCCACAAATGCAGGTATCCTCTTGTTTGGATTAAATCCTGAATTTTATTTACCCGGATCCTATATCCAGTACATTAAGTTTTCGGGCGAAGAAATGACCAGTGATGTAGAATTTGAAAAGAAATTCTCAGGAGCTTTAATTACGGAATTAAAACAGTTGGATGATTTTATCAAAAGCAACATAATTAAAGAAAGACCAATAAAGACAGGTTCATTTCAGGAAGAAACAATCCGCAATTATCCTTATTGGGCTTTGCGGGAATTAACGATGAATGCTGTCATGCATAGAAGTTATGAATCAAATGCTCCAATCTACATCTATGAGTTTTCAAATCGTATAGAAATAATAAATCCGGGGGGATTATATGGGGAAGTAACCACTCAAAACTTTCCTAATGCAAGTGATTACAGAAATGTGGTAATTGCAGAATCCATGAG
>JAAZFB010000570.1 GCA_012511915.1 Clostridiaceae bacterium | reverse complement strand
GCCCAAAGCCTTGGCGCAAAAATAGTTCAGACAGGAGTACCGGCCGATATTGCGGTTGGCAAAGGCGGCTATGCACAAGCTATACCTGAGGAATGGCTTTTAAAAGAACGTGAAAACCTTCAAGAGGCGATTAGCGAGGCTGATGTTGTATTTTGTTCTGCATTGGTACCAAGTAAGCTTGCACCGATTATTATTACAGAAGATATGGTAAAACAAATGCGCACAGGTTCTGTAATCGTTGATATTTCCATCGACCAGGGGGGTAACTGCGAAATAACCAAACCGGGTGATACAATTGTATTGTATGACGTTACCATTCAGGGAATAAAGAACATCCCGGGAATGATACCAACAAGCTCCACCCATATGTTTGCAAACAATATTTATAACTTGGTAAAGTATTTGTACAAAGACGGAAGTTTAACACTTGATACAAATGACGAGATAGTTGCAGGTATCTTGACAACAGCGAATGGGGATATTGTTCACCAAGGTGCACTCGAGGCAATGGGGGTAAAGTGATGAAAGAATTACTTTTAGTATTGATTTTTGTTGTGTTCAGTTTGATAGGTTATGCTTTAATAAAAAAAGTGCCATCCCTTTTACATACCCCGTTGATGTCCGGTATGAACGCACTTTCCGGCATTACAATTTTAGGAGCATTATCCGCTACCGGAGCGGCGGTTGCTACATCAAACCGTGTTTTAGGCTATATTGCAATTGTACTTGCGATGATCAATGTCGCAGGTGGATTCGGGGTAACCGAGCGGATGCTGAAAATGTTTAAAGGGAGGGCAAATTAATGTTATACTATATAGTAAGTTCTATATTGGTTCTTGGTATACTATATGGTATACATTTAATGAGCAAGGTTGATACCGCAAGGCTTGGTAGCGCATTAAGCTCAGTATGCACAGCCGTTGCAGTTGTTTTAACTCTTTACAAATATCAACTTTTTACCGATTTTTCACTTCATATCTTTTTAGCAATCGGGCTTGTGTTGGGGCTTATGGGGGCGAAGGCGGTAAAAATGATTGAAATGCCCCAAACGGTTGCGCTGTTGAATGGTTTTGGCGGACTTGCAAGTGCGTTGGTTGCCGTTATCAGTATTGATAGTGCGGGTACCGGTAATAGCTTTGCGGTATTTACTGCGGCATTGGCAATTGCAGTCGGGTTTATTACTTTCAGCGGCAGTATGGTTGCCGGGGCAAAGCTACATAAGCTGTTATCACAAAAACCAACGATTTTTAAATTACATAATGTCATTACAAGCCTGTGCATTGTTTTAACACTTCTTTCAATAGTTTTTGTAAGAACCTCTGTTTGGGGGGTGGTAATATTCAGCACCTTGTTTGGAATTTTCTTTTCTATTAGGGTCGGCGGTGCGGATATGCCAATAACAATATCCCTTTTAAACTCTTTGAGCGGTGTGGCGGGAAGTATTGCAGGTATTGCGATTTACGACCCATTGCTTACGGCAGTAGGTGCAATCGTGGGTGCTTCGGGGCTCATTTTAACACAAATTATGTGCAAAGCCATGAACAGGAAGCTTATTGAAATATTGCTTGGAAAAACCACCACTGTTACTAATAAAACAGAAAAGGCGGAAATCCAAACCCAAACAGTTCAACCAGAAGTTTCAATCGAGCACGTTATAAAGAATGCAAAAAAAACTATAATAGTACCGGGCTATGGTATGGCGTTATCACAAGCTCAGTCGCTCGTTAAAGAATTGGAGGAAAGACTTGAAAACAATGGCTCGCAGGTGAAGTATGCTATACATCCTGTGGCAGGCAGAATGCCGGGACATATGAATGTGCTGCTTTGTGAAGTTGATGTGCCATATGAAAGATTGTTTGAAATGGATAGTATAAATGATGAATTCAGCGACACTGATTTAGTAATAGTAATAGGCGCAAATGATGTTGTAAATCCGGCGGCAAATACTGCAGAGGGAACTCCCATTTATGGGATGCCAATATTAAAGGCTGAAGATGCCAAGCATATAATAGTATGTAATTTTGATACAAAGCCCGGCTATGCGGGTGTTGATAATCCTCTGTATAATAATCCAAAAACAATAATGCTTACAGGGGATGCCAAAGAAACAGTGCAAAGCCTTATAGACATTTTTAAATTAAACTAACACCGGGATAATAAAAAGGTACAACTGCCGTTTAATGCGTAATCGCCTAAGAGCGCAGGGATAAAGATAGTATCGCCCTTAACGAATTCGTACTTATCATTGCCTTGTTCTAAGTAACCGTTGCCCTCTAATATAGTAACAGCATGAAAACTTTCTTTGCCGGTACACAAGCCGACTCCACTGTTAGTTTCATATTTTTCAACGGTAAAATATTTACACTTGGTTAACTGCGATACTGTGTACCCCGTAAAATCAGTCGTTGGTGCAAATGCGGGGGAGGTTGATTTATCAAAAGTCAATACATTTAAGGCATCTTCCACATGGAGTTCCCGTAGATTGCCGTTTGCATCTTTCCTGTTATAATCAAACAACCTATATGTTATATTGGAATTTTGCTGAATTTCCGCTACTACAATTCCCTTACCTATTGCATGAACCATACCGGCGTTTACCATGAAAGAATCCCCTTTTTTAACCGGTATAATATTTAAAACATCTGTTAACGTGTTGTCTTTTAATCGCTGTTTTACCTCATCTTTAGTTATTTCTTTGTTAAAACCGTATATAATACTTGCGTTATCATCTGCCTCTGCAATATACCACATCTCGGTCTTACCATATTCACCAGCTTTTTTGCGGGCATACTCATCGTCTGGGTGTACCTGAATTGAAAGCTGCTTATTTGAATCAATAAGCTTTATCATTATTGGAAAATATTCGAACTGTCTACAGTTCTCACCTAAGCAATCCGGGCCCCACTTTTGTATAACTTGTGATAGGGTTAACCCAAGCAAACTGCCATTTGCAACAATGCTCTGTTCATCTTTATTGCAAACAAGTTCCCAACTTTCCGCTATTTTAGGTAAATCTGAAATTTTGCCATAGTTGTTTTTTAACTTAGTACCACCCCATATATAATCTTTAAATACAGGCTTAAGCTTAATAGGATACATTTTTATTAACACACTCCCCATAAAATCATTTTAAGGCAGGAACATAATTCATACTATATTTGATTGAATTTGTATTATACTAATTCGCGTTAGAAAAATTCCATTAATTGCGAATTAGTAAATACTATTTTCCTTGTAACGGCCGCTGATTGCGGCCGCTATTGACAAAAAAAGTTTGTCAATAATTTAAATAAGGAATAGTACTAGATAAAAAACGACCGGACAAATTACTCTGTCCGGTCGGTATATGCTTTTAGTATTAGTAAATAATTCTTCTTGCTACTTTTAAGCGTTTTCCGTAATTGCTACCCCATAGGGAAGTAATACTAACCGGTGTTCCGGTTTGAACAGAGTGAATAAAATATCCATCCCCAATATAAATGCCGACGTGTCCGTATGTTTGCCGTGAGTTTGAAAAAATCAGAAGATCCCCCGGCAACAATTCTTCCCAAGCCACTTCAATGCCGTTTTGTGTCTGCCCTGCAGCAGTTCTGTTTAAAGTGTAGCCAAAATTTTTATATACGTATGTGGTGAAGCCGGAACAATCAAAGCCGGTTTTCGGCGAGCTGCCTCCGTATGTATATTTATATCCCAAATACTCTTTGGCGAATTCAACTACTTGTTCGCCTGTTTTGAGGGAAGATCTGTCCACCCTTGAGCCGGAACGGCTTATCGTTTCCTTTCTTACTACAACATATGCGGAATTGACAAAACCATCGAACCCTTTATATACTGCACTGTACCAACCGTTAGCACAGCCTGTTATGTTAATGGAACTTCCGTTGGGGATAACACACATAATGTCATATTCTGTCCCCATGCCAGTCCTTAAATTAAGACCACCACTTGCCCTGACAATACCGGTATCTACGCTTACGGCAAAGGTAAACAATAGCACCAATATCGAAATGCAAAACCCCAACCGTACAAACTTCTTTAGTAAATCCACCAAATCACTCCTTGTTTTACGGTAATTGTATTCTTTTGTTTTTATCATTATATACAATATCGTGGGTAATGTCAATCCCATATAATGTAAATTTGTCGAAAAAAAGACAAAAAAACATCCCTAAAGCTATGTGT
>JAAZFB010000569.1 GCA_012511915.1 Clostridiaceae bacterium | reverse complement strand
TTACCTTCACTCACGAGCCAAGCTACCTACAATCGGCAAAGACCTGGACGACGCAATGGAGCTTATTGAAAAAGAGAACCCAACACTAAAAGGTATTTTACCGAAAGTATATTCAAAACCAAATCTTGATAAATCAGCACTTGGCGGACTTATCGATCTTATCGGGGATATCGCACTCGGCGATGAAGCCGCAAAATCAAAAGACATCCTCGGCAAAGTGTATGAATATTTTCTAGGCGAGTTTGCCTTAGCGGAAGGTAAAAAAGGCGGACAATTCTACACCCCTAAATCGATTGTGAAATTACTCGTTGAAATGATCGAGCCATACAAGGGTCGCGTATATGATCCTTGTTGTGGAAGCGGTGGAATGTTTGTAATGAGCGAAAAGTTTATTAAGGAACATCAGGGACGGCTTGATGATATTTCTATCTACGGTCAGGAGAGTAACCAAACAACCTATCGCCTTGCCCGCATGAACCTTGCTATTCGCGGAATAGACGGAAGCCAAATTAAATGGAACAACGAAGGCTCTTTTTTGAAAGACGCACACCCGGATTTGAAAGCAGATTATATTCTTGCCAACCCGCCATTTAACGATAGCGACTGGAGCGGTGAACTTCTGCAAAATGACGGAAGGTGGAAATACGGCACACCTCCCGCAAGCAACGCCAACTTTGCCTGGGTTCAACACTTCCTGTATCACCTGGCACCCAAAGGACTTGCCGGTTTTGTCCTAGCCAAAGGATCGCTCACTTCCAAATCTTCCGGCGAAGATGTGATCCGCAAAAATTTAATTGAAAAAGGGCTTGTGGACTGTATTGTGAATTTGCCTGCAAAACTGTTCTTAAACACGCAAATCCCCGCTTGCCTGTGGTTTTTATCTAATAAACGCCATAGCTTTAATGACGAAAGAAATCGAGCCGGCGAAATACTATTTATTGACGCACGCGACTTAGGGCACTTGATCAATCGTCGAACCAAAGTATTCGCCGATGAGGACATCGCCAAAATTTCCGATACTTATCACGAATGGCGAAAAGAAAATAGCAAATATAAAGATATCCCCGGTTTTTGTGCTTCCACACCGATTGAAAAAGTAAAAGAGCTTGATTACGTGCTTTCGCCCGGCCGTTATGTTGGACTGCCCGAGGAGGATGACGACTTTGATTTTGATGAAAGATTTACCGGTCTGAAAGCAGAATTTGAGGAACAACTCAAAGAAGAAGCACAGTTGAACAAGAGGATTCTTCAAAATCTAAGCAAAATTGATTATGAATAAAAAGCCACAGGAAAACAATCAGGTTATTATTTATGCCGGATCGTCAGGTCAACCCAAGATAGAAGTACGTATCGAAAGTGAAACTGCTTGGCTGACCCAAGCCCAGATGGTAGAGCTTTTTAAGTCCGGCAAATCCAATGTTAGCGAACATATCAAAAATATTTTTGCAGAAGGGGAATTATCCTCACAGTCAACTGTTCGGAATTTCCGAACAGTTCAAACTGAAGGAAACAGAAAAGTTTCCAGGGAAATCGAGCATTACAACCTAGATATGATTATTTCACTTGGTTATAGAATAAAATCTTCTATCGCTACTCAATTTCGCATTAAAGCAGAAACGAGTGATTCTAATTGAACCACAAAGAAGGGAAGAACGCAAAGTTACACGAAGGAAGACAATATATGCATACACAACGGTCGACGATCCGTTCTGTATGCGATGGCCTTCATCTGAATGCAGATGAGTGGCTGGTGCTGGGGCAATGTGCATGAAATGCAGTTATGTTTCTGCCCAATTTGAATACTTTAGGATCAAAGAATAAAATGTGATTGATTTGGGCTAATCGAGCCCGGATCGTAGCTATTTTTGATATAGAACGATCTGTCGTAAAAAAGCACATAAGAAATCTATTTTAGACAAAGAGTTGGATAAAAATCTGGTAGTGCAAAATTTGCACAAACCACTCCGTATAACAAAAACTCTTTTTGTCATTGTTGCAAAGGTAGCTGAGAGACTAGCCGATAATACCGGAAAAGAAATTGAGCTGAAAACAAAAGCTAAAAATTTAAGCAAGTTTTATTATGGGTAATAAAAAGACACAACTATATGGCTGGCGGGAAGTAACTCTAGAGAAGGTTGCTATTATTAATCCATCTGAGTCAATAGCGAAAAATAAAATTGCAAAGAAAATCGGAATGGAAGCTTTGCTTCCATTTACGAAAAAAATATATAGTTATGAACAAGAACGGTTTAAAGGTGGCACTAAGTTTAAAAATGGAGATACACTGGTAGCAAGAATAACTCCAAGCCTTGAGAACGGAAAGACAGCATATGTTGACATTTTAGAAAAAGATGAAATTGCTTTTGGATCAACTGAATTCATTATAATCAGAGAAAAACCAAACATAACTAGTAAAAGTTTTTTGTATTATTTATGCATTTCTTCAGAATTTAGAAGTCTAGCGATTCAATCTATGACTGGCACGTCTGGCAGACAAAGAGTGCAAACAGATGAGATTTGCAATTACCAATTTCTCCTCCCCACTCTCCCCGAACAAAAGGCCATTGCCGAGGTGCTTTCCAGCCTTGATGACAAAATAGACTTGCTGCACCGCCAAAACAAAACTCTGGAAAACATGGCACAGGCGTTGTTTAGAAAGTGGTTTGTGGATGAAGCAAATGATGATTGGGAGGAAGGATATTTGGGAGATCTTCTCTCGGTAATTGAATCGGGTAAAAGACCGAAAGGTGGCATAGACCAAAATTTGAAAGACGGTTTTCCAAGCATAGGGGCAGAAAGCATAAATGGAATCGGTAATTTTTCTTTTAATTCTACAAAATTTGTTACTGAAGATTTCTTTCACTCATTAAACAAGGGTATTGTAAGCGATTTTGATGTTCTAATCTATAAAGATGGAGCTTATATTGGCAAAAAAACCATGTTTGGTTTAGGTTTTCCTTTTGAAAGATTTGCCATAAATGAACATGTATTTATTTTAAGAAGTAATGAAAGAGCAAATCAATTCTTTCTATATTTTCTTTTACAACAGGATGAATTAGCGATGCTCAATGCAAACTCAGCACAACCGGGCCTAAATCAACAATCAATGAAGAGTCTTAATATTATTATTCCGCCTAAAAGTTTAATTGATGAATTTGGAGCTATTTCAAAGTCATTTGTTGAAAAGATATTAAAGAACGCTATACAAATCCGTACACTCGAAAATCTCCGTGACACATTATTACCAAAATTAATGAACGGATCGGCAAGGGTAAAGTTTGATAAACAATCATCATGACCAGAATCTTTGAATCAGACATTGAAAAATTCGCAATAAAGCTGCTCGAAATCCAGGGCTATGCTTACCTCTCCCCTGAACAACAGGAAACTGAAAGACATAAATTTTCGGATGTCGTTTTGCGTGGTCGTCTGAAATCCGCTATTGATCATCTCAACCCCAATATCCCCGTTGATGCGAAAGAACAGGCTCTCCGGGAAGTTTTGAATATACCCAACCAAAACCTGATCGAAAACAACGAGGCTTTTCATCAAATGCTGACCGACGGCGTGGGCGTGGAATATCAAAAAAATGGCGATACTGTCGGCGATACCGTTCGACTCGTTGATTTCGAAAACCCTTTGAATAACGATCTGATAGTCTGCAATCAGTTTACAGTTGTTGAAAACGAAAAAACAAAACGACCCGATCTTGTTTTATTGATAAACGGCTTGCCTCTTGTAGTGATTGAACTCAAAAATCCGGCAGACGAAAACGCCACAGTCCAAAAAGCATTTACTCAATTGCAAAACTACAAAAAAGCTATATCAAGTCTGTTCTATTATAACGCTGTTTTGGTTGCGTCCGACGGCTTGGACGCAAAAATGGGTTCGCTCACTGCCGGATGGTCGCGCTTTATGGCTTGGAAAACCGTTGACGGCGTTAAAGAAGATAAAAGTACCGTTCCACAAATAGAAACGCTTATAAACGGTATGCTCCGACCCGATATACTGCTTGATCTCGTGAAGCAATTTACCGTCTTTGAAAAAACAAAAAAAGAAGATTCAACGACCGGACTGACTACTGTCGAAACAGTCAAAATAATTGCTGCCTACCATCAATACCATGCCGTCAACAAAGCGGTAGAATCAACAATCCGGGCAACTGCCAATATGCCCTCAAAGGTGCGTGAAGACCCTGCTGATTACGGTTTGCCAACAGTGGCTGACCAAAAGCCCGGAGACCGGCGGGCAGGTGTGGTTTGGCATACCCAGGGAAGTGGTAAGTCGTTATCGATGGTTTTTTACGCAGGAAAACTAATCGTAGATTCTCGAATGAAAAATCCAACAATTGTTGTGATTACCGACCGTAATGATCTTGGTGACCAATTATTTGACACATTTGCAAGTAGCGCAATGTTGTTGCGTCAGGAACCGATACAAGCCAACAGTCGTGCACATTTGAAAGAACTTTTGAAAACTGCCGGTGGAGGAATTGTTTTTACCACTATTCAAAAGTTTTCTCCTGAGGAAATCAGTGAAAATTTTGACTTGCTTTCAAACAGAAAAAATATCGTGGTTATTGCCGATGAGGCACACCGATCACAATACGGATTCGGCGCAAAAATATTAATTAGAAACGGCGAAGCATTCACAAAATATGGCTTTGCAAAATATCTGAGGGACGCATTGCCAAACTCCTCTTTTGTTGGGTTCACCGGAACGCCGATTGAAAAAGAAGACGCTTCTACTCCGGCAGTTTTTGGAAACTATATTGATGTTTATGATATCGAGCAAGCTGTAGAAGACGGTGCAACTATTCGTATTTACTATGAATCACGGCTTGCAAAAGTCCATTTGAAAGCAGAAGAGAAGGAAAAGCTGGACGCGGAAGTAGAGAAAATTACCGAAAACGAAGAAACTTCCGCAAAAGAAAAAGCCATAACGAAATGGACGCAACTGGAAGCAATTGTCGGGCATAGAGAACGGTTGAAAACCATAGCAGAGGATATTGTTAAACACTTTGAAATTAGGCAAGAAGCGTTTGAAGGTAAAGGGATG
>JAAZFB010000568.1 GCA_012511915.1 Clostridiaceae bacterium | reverse complement strand
CCCAGATATGACTAATTCAGCACCCGGCTTATCAGGTAATGGCGGCTGGGTCTTTGTCTATGTAAATGATACTGCCAATCCTGCAGAATTTTATATCAATGGGGTAAAAGCAGATGAAAGCGGTTTTGCTTTTCAAAACCATTTGATAGCAAGAAAATAATTATTTAAAATATGTCTAAAAAAGATATTTTAGGGAATAATCTATATTAGTGGCAATATATAAACAGAAATAGACTGAAAAGTTTTACAGGTAGCTAAAAACATAGCAAAAAATAAGCAAAAATTTTTAGGGAAGGAAGTGGTATTGCAGAACAGTTAAAAGGAGGAATTGCTCGGCTTTACATTAAAAAAACGGTATTATAGACTGATACTGCACTTTGTTTAGACACATACTTAAACTAAAAACCGGGAATATGTAAAGCAATAATTGAAAAATATTTCAAAAACGTCTTACTAAAAATTATAAGCCATAAACCAAAATTTTTAATAAAAAGGAGAAATTTAAAAAATGTTCATGTACTTAAGAAAAAATAAAAAAGGTTTTACCTTGATTGAACTGATGGTCGTTGTGGCTATCATCGGTATCCTGGCACTGTTGGGATTAAGGCTCTATACTGGTCAGCAGGAAAAAGCTAAGAATGCTATTGTCAAAGCTAATGCGAGTACAGTACATACCTTGTTACAAGCAAATCTTGCTGATAGTACTTACGCTGATGCTGCTACTGCGGTAGCTGCCATAACTAACCATGGGTTACGTAATCCGTACACTAGTCTCGACCAAGAGATAACATCAGATGGAGGAACCGAAATGCCGGAGTCTGTAACCGATAAACCAGGTGCAATTGTTGTAGTTCAAAAAAAGGCAAATGCTCCAGAACAGTATTTAGTAGCAGGATTTGACGGTGAGGGAAAACTATTGCCAGAAATACTGACTGCCCAAAAATAATTTTATGTCATTGGGATGGTTCACTATGTCATGGGGACGGCTCTTGTGACATAAATTTGATTAAATGAAAAAAAACAATATAGAGAAGGTCGGGAGATTCAAAAAAGCTTCTCCCGACTTTCTCTTTTTTCAAAACATGTCAGGGGACGGTCCTTTGACATCTTGTCTCTCTTTAAAACTTCCCACTTTTTTCATTTTTATCTCACTATTAATTAATATTTAAATCATTTTAAAAAGCCACACACCGCGAAAAAGAATGTAGGCAATAGAGTATGAGATTGCCACGGCATGTTTTCGACAACATGCCTCGCAATGACAAAGAGAAAAAGAGTGCTTTGCAATAACAAAAAGAGGAGTACGGGTATAAGTGTATGAAAGACTTGGCAAGAGAAGATGCGGGCAATAGAGCATGTGATTGCCACACACTGCTGGCGCAGTGTTCGCAATGACAGGAAGAGAACGCATAACGTATGACACACAACGAAATTGCCATCACGAAAAATCGCCCTCTCTCTGTCACTGCGAGGAGCGCAGCGACGAAGCAATCACATCCACTTCTACCCACAGTATTTTTATTTGTATTCCCATTATTTTATTCTTTAACAGAATTACTACCTGTTGTATGTTGGCTAAACTTTAAACTATCATTCTCTT
>JAAZFB010000058.1 GCA_012511915.1 Clostridiaceae bacterium | reverse complement strand
GTATCGAATGTAAGAACTTCGAACATTTCTCCTTTGCTTTTATATATATCTAGAGTAATATTTGACATAAAACATCACCGCTTTCTTTATGCTGCACAATGCAGCAAAATCAATTGTCACCGCACTTTTGAATTATGAATTAATTATAGCATGGTGTAAAATAAAGTCAAGGTTAGCGGAATTTAGTCTCATGTACCGGGGTGAGTAGATCTCAGGACTCGAAAATATGAGGCAATACACAAGAAGGGAGTGCTATGCCATTATGCTTAATCAGAAACAACGGCAGCGTGCAAAACGCAAAGAAAAACGACAGGTAAAAGCGCAATTAAAAACACAGGCGAGCAGAAACCAAACCAATACACCAATAGGCGTATTTGCGAAGTTAAATTGTAGTTTTGTTGAATTTGCTTGTGGTGACAGAGAATTAGTGTTTGATGAAATTGAAAGCAAATTTCGCAATAGAAAAATTAGCACAGAACGTCAAGCATTAGTTAATAAAGCAATAGCGCTACAAAATAAAATAAACCCTCAAGAAAGGAGAGTACAAAAATGATTATTGAAAAACGGTTTATGACGGCAAAGGAATTGAACAAAGCGTATATGAACATATCGGAAGTCAAGTTGTATGAACTTCTAAATCGTACTGGCTGTCCTAAGATAAACATTGGAAGGAAGTACCTTATTCCGGTTGAAAAATTCCTTAACTGGCTTGAGGATATATCGGTAGGAGCATAGACAAACAAAAAGCCGCTCATGAAAGCGGCGACAGAAAGGCTGGTGAAAAGATTGTTTTTACAATTACATAATAAGAAAAAGATCAAAAAAATGCAAGCCCTTGTAACGAATATACATCCAAAAGTTGCAAGGGCTTTTTTACGGGCATATGCCGCATACCTAAAAAGGGCGGTGAAAACATGAGTATTTTTTCTGAGGTCAAACAACAAGTAAAACCTAAACAGTTAACACGCTTTTATCTGGGTAAGCCTATCAAATCGGGAACGACGGATTATTATTTGAGCCCATTCAGAAACGAAAAAACGCCCTCATTCGCAGTACACGACAAACGAGGGTTAACCGATTTTGGATCCGGCGAACATTACGACATCATATCATTTGTTCAAAAACTTTACAGGATTACTCCTATAGAGGCCGCAAAGAAAATAGCTTCGGATTTTCACTTGAATATTGATATTAACCCGTTTGACGAGAGTAACAAAATTTCTGTTTACCGTGTGAAAGGCGGCCTTAAAAAATGGCGAGATGAAACGCTTGACTGTCTTACTGCTATATATAAGGAAACGCAAACCTCCAAGAGAACCTTAAAGCCTGATACGATAGGGTATTTTGTGGCATGTGAACTTGAAGGACCGCTTGATTACTGGACGGATGCACTGATATCAGGCAGTGAAACAGAATGGTTACAGGTTTTTCGTGAGCTTGGCTGGGGGTGGTGCTTTTGAGTGACATCATTGATAAAATGACACCAGAAGAACAAAGAAGCCTTGCAGCCTTTTGCGAACCTGAACAAATGAAAAAGAAGCGCCAGTACCAATTAGAAGGCTTTACAGCAGCTGAACTGGTTAATATGGAGTTGCCGCCTGTTAAGTATATTATTGATGATCTATTACCTGAGGGACTTACTCTTATAGCCGGGAGGCCGAAAATTGGTAAAAGCTGGCTCATGATGGGGTTGTCTGTGGCAGTAGCTTCAGGCGGCCATTTCTTAGATAGCATTAAAGTGAAACCTTCAAGAGTT
>JAAZFB010000567.1 GCA_012511915.1 Clostridiaceae bacterium | reverse complement strand
ATAATTCGCTTTCCGAATTATTCCTATGGCAAAAGCCATAGGAATCGTTGGAAATGGCGCAATAAGCCCATTTCCAACGATTCAGGCATTACTTGATGTCTCACTGAATTTTGCTTTTTTCAAAAAAAGCAAAACCTAAGTGCAAGGTTTTTGAAACATTAAGCTCATAAACCTTGCACTTAGATAATTCTAAAATGCCCTGTATGTCGCTTGCGGCGGGCATTTTAGGATTATTCAGTGGACATTAATTAGGGTATCCTTAAAAAGTGCAACTTTTTAAGTAAGCCCTAATTAATACTGTTTGCTGATACTTAACAATTCCAATATATTGCTAATAAGGGGGCTACATAATGCCAAATGTTAAATTTGATTACAAAACAGCGGCACCTTTTTTGACCGAGGATGAAATCTTTATGCAAAAGGCTGGGGTGAGCGTTGTACACGATATGCTTCATAATAAAAGCGGCGCCGGTGCCGATTTTTTAGGTTGGGTTGATCTGCCGAACAACTATAACAAGGTGGAATTCAATCGAATTAAACAGGTTGCCACATCAATACGTACACAAGCAGATGTTTTAATTGTAATAGGCATAGGCGGTTCGTATTTGGGTGCAAGGGCTGCCATAGAATTTTTAAAATCACCGATGTACAATAATATTAATAAACCCCAAATATTTTTTGCCGGGAATTCGATTAGCTCTTCATATTTGGCTCTGCTTACCGATTATATTAAAGATAAAGATTTTATGATAAATGTCATATCAAAATCCGGAACGACTACGGAACCTGCGATAGCCTTTCGTATTTTTAAGGCGTTGGCTGAAAAAAGATATGGCAAAGATGGCGCAAAACAAAGAATTTTTGTAACTACCGACAAATCAAAAGGCGTAATAAAAGAATTGGCAGATACCGAGGGTTATGAAACTTTTATTATTCCCGATGATATTGGCGGCAGGTTTTCCGTTTTAACAGCAGTAGGGTTGTTGCCAATAGCCGTAAGTGGTGCAAATATCGAAAGCATCATGGAGGGCGCCCAAAACGCCGCAAGCGAATATATAAACAAAGATATTGAAAAAAACAGTTGCTATCAATATGCCGCTGCACGCAACTGCCTATTGAAAAAAGGGAAGATAATTGAAATGCTCGTCAATTATGAGCCTTCTCTACACTACTTTACCGAATGGTGGAAACAGCTATACGGTGAAAGCGAAGGGAAAGACGGCAAAGGAATATTCCCGACAGGAGCAGACTTTTCTACCGATTTACATTCGATGGGTCAGTATATGCAAGACGGTATGCGGATTTTGTTCGAAACCGTTTTACATGTGACTCAACCTAAGCATGATATTACTTTACAAGAAGAAATAAATAACAACGATGGTCTAAATTTTCTTGCCGGCAACACCGTCAATTATGTTAACGAAGTGGCAATGCGCGGTACAATGCTTGCACATACCGAGGGCGGCGTTCCAAATCTACTTATTACTATACCAAAACTTGATGAATACAGTTTAGGCAGTTTAATGTACTTTTTTGAAAAGGCTTGCGCAATTAGCGGATATTTATTGGGCGTGAACCCATTTGATCAACCCGGGGTAGAAGCATACAAGAAAAAGATGTTTACACTTTTAAAAAAACCGGGATATTAAAAGGAGGATAGAGTAACTCATGAGAGAAGAAATTATAAGCAATTATGAAAAAGCAAAAAAGAAATATTCTGCAATTGGTGTTGATGTTGAAAAGGCTATAGAACAACTCGATAAAATAAGAATTTCTATTCATTGCTGGCAAGGTGATGACGTCAGCGGTTTTGAGGGGGATTGTGAATTATCGGGTGGAATACAAGCAACCGGCAACTATCCCGGCAAAGCTAGAAACGGCGATGAATTACGCAGTGACATTGAAAAAGTTTTACAGTTACTGCCGGGGAAACATAAAGTAAATTTACATGCAATTTATGCCGAAACACAAGGTGAGAATGTTGACAGAAATCAGCTTGAACCCCGACATTTTAAAAAGTGGGTTGATTGGGCAAAAAAGAATAATTTGGGGCTTGATTTTAATGGCACATTTTTTTCTCACCCGAAAAGTGATGATGGCTTTACACTAAGCCACAACGATGAGAATATCCGAAACTTTTGGATTGAACACGGTAAACGCTGCAGAAAAATAGGTGAATATTTTGGAAAGGAACTTGGAATTCCATGTGTTACAAACATCTGGGTGCCGGACGGCTACAAAGATATTCCGGTTGACCGTCTTTCCCCAAGGGCACTGCTTAAAGATTCGTTAGATAAAATCTTGGAAGAAAAAATAGACCCTAAGTATAATAAAGATGCTGTTGAAAGTAAAGTATTCGGCAAAGGCTCGGAAAGCTATGTGGAGTGCAGTCATGAACTTTACCTATCCTATGCGTTAAAGAATAATTTTTTACTTGGTTTGGATTCCGGGCATTTTCATCCGACTGAGGTTATATCAAATAAAATATCATCAGTTTTGCTTTTCGCGGATGAAATTTTACTGCATGTAAGCCGTCCGGTCCGTTGGGACAGTGACCACGTTGTAATTTTTGACGATGAGCTAAGAGCAATTGCTCAAGAATTGGTTAGAGGCGACTTGCTGAGCAGAACAAATATAGCACTAGACTTTTTTGATGCCAGTATTAACCGTGTTGCAGCGTGGGTTATCGGCACCAGAAACACTCAGAAAGCACTTTTAGGAGCGTTGTTGGAGCCTACGCAAAAGCTAAAGAATATTGAACAACAAGGTGATTATACCTCAAGGTTAGCATTGTTAGAAGAGCTGAAGATGTATCCGCTTGGAGATGTCT
>JAAZFB010000566.1 GCA_012511915.1 Clostridiaceae bacterium | reverse complement strand
GGGCAGATACTATCTGCTGATCGTTGTATCTTCCTTTATTCAGACATAGCAATCCGATTTTAGCCATATCCTCCGCTGACATACACAGCCCATAGCCTGGTGTACCAAGTCCATCGGGATCACTGAACCAAATATTGTCTTTAGGAAGTTTCCCGATGGTAAACTGTTTGTGTTCCTCTGCCGTTTTCGCATAATAGTTTTTATGTATTTGAATACCCAACGGCTCAAACAAGTATGTATTGGCATAGTCTACGGTTTTCATCCCTGTTGCTTGATATAAAATCCCCGAAAGGATATGCAGGCACACCGTTTGATAGTTAAATTCGTCTGTTAAGCCCTTTCTTCCACCTAAGAAATCAAGAGAAGAATATGTCCAATTATCACTTGAACATACCTTCGACCATGGATCGCCCTTGCATTTGTACGGCGCTCTCATTGTAAGCAAGTGCTTGATGGTAACATTGTGGATCGTTTTTTCGCCTCTTTTAATCTTATAGTCAGGGAAATAATCCAGCACCTTATCATCAATGCTTTTGATGTGTCCTCTGTCCAAGGCAATTCCGATCAGTAATGCAATAATGCTTTTAGTGGCTGACATTATGTGAGTGCAATTGTCCGGCTTATAGTCATTCCAACACTCTGAATACACTTTCGCGCCATTTCTATATGCAACGATCTGACAAATGTTTGGTTGCCCATCTTTTATCAGATTGTAAAGTTCTTCTTGATTCATAGAATTACAACCTCGTCAAATTGGAAGTGTCTATTTCCTTGATCTTTTTAACAGGATAATACACCTCGGTAATATTATCATTTTCATCTGTAATCGTTGAAGGGTCTGTTAAATATATCTCAAACAGAGCATTTGTATTTTGATAACCTTCTTTTTTTGCCCATTCTATTTGCTTGGCGTAAACCGAAGGCAGTTCAGAGTACGCTCCTCGCACAACCGTCTTTAAGCATAATCCAGGGCAAAAGTCCCTTGTGCCTGTGACACATTCCTGTACCGGAATAGCAAACTCTGTATCTAAGCCAGATGGGGATAGTTCTTCACTATGGAATAGCACCATCGGATCTCCGCACATTGTTAGTTTATCCACGGCTATTCTTCTAAATAGTTTTCCGTAGTTCTTGATGTATTCAGCGGGATAGTCAGTTACTTGCACATTCTTTCTAATAGATAAAAGACACATCTGTGGTACATCAACGAGCTGAACACCAATATCTTCCATATAGGACATTATTGATTTTCCATGTTGAATTGTATCTATATCGGTTTCTAACTGTGTTAGAATCTGACTCCAGCTACGCATTTTCCTTTCAATTTCGTTTTTCTTTTTAACTAACGCCACTTGTAAACTATCGTCCCCTGCGGCTTCCGAATACAATGCCTCCTTGATTTCTTCCAAAGAGAAAGAATATGCTTTTAACCTGTTGATAAACAGCATCTTTTCAAGCTGCTCAATGGCATAATAGCGATACCCATTTTCGGGATTTACCTCGCTTGGCTCCAGCAAGCCTATTTCTGCATAGTAGCGAAGTGTTTTGGTGGATACTTTACATATATTTGAAAACTCACCAATAGACAACATTGATAATCACCCTCTTTCTTATCTTAAAGTATACAGTTTGCCGTAAGGGTAAAGTCAACGGCATTTTTCATTGATAACATTCTGTGTTTTTTTTACAAATAATGTGCTTGAATTTCCCGCTGATCGGGTTTGCCTCTGGGCTTTTTTCTGACAAATAAACTTCTGATGAAATCCCATTATCAGACAAATACTGTTCGACCACTTTTTTCGCATTGGCAAATGCTATCAGCCTATCTTCTGCATCAATTCTTAACTCCAGTCTGTCATCATCCATTTGGACAAGCTGAAAGCGATCAATCCCGTTCACTTCCTTTATCACCGCATAAAGTGATAAAGGTGCAATACGAGTGCCGTTTGAGAAGGTTAGTATGTCATCTGTGCGCCCTTCTAAAGTAAGCCAAGGTCTTGTATTTCCACAGCTACAAGGTTCGTTATGCAAAACGACACGATCCGTTATCTCAAATCGAATAATCGGGCAGATGTAATTTGCAAGATTGGTCAGCAGTATTTTTGCGGACTGTGTACCGAAAGGTACAGCATTATTGTTTTCATCGACAGCTTCAATGATGACCCAATCATCATTGATATGGAAATGCTTTTCAGTACACTCACAAGCTATTGTGCCGCCCTCTGTGCAGGAATAGTTTGTTTGCACATAGCAATCGAATACATTGGATAGGTACTCTCGCACATCGTCATTGAGCTTTTCTCCGCCTGTCATTATGATAGCCGGGTGAATGTGTAGATTGCCTTTTTCCTGTTCTGCGGCAAGAAGCTCCATTGCCGTAGGATAGCACCCGATCATGGATGGCTGGTATTCGTTCAAAAGATCCACGATTTCTTTGGTTGGCTTACGGACATCAAAGGTTTTCATTTTATTTTTCTTCCAGGGCATTTTACGCAGATTATAGCGTACTGAGCCGGTTC
>JAAZFB010000565.1 GCA_012511915.1 Clostridiaceae bacterium | reverse complement strand
GGTTTGAAGATGTCGCCGATATAGCCGAAGCAAAGCTTAAGAACAAAATTTTCAGTGATATGCTTGAAGAGTGGAAGGGCATGCCAGAATACAGGCACATAAAAAATAACAAGGTATACAACAGCATCTCATGATTGGTTATAATGTATAAAACTCCTTCGATAAATTAATAATAAACCTGTAATGACCAATTCTAATCGAAGGAGGTAAACTTATGAAGGCAACTGGAATTGTCAGGAGGATAGACGATCTCGGAAGAATAGTCATCCCTAAGGAAATAAGAAGAACCCTCAGAATAAGGGAAGGCGATCCGCTTGAGATATACACCGACAAGGAAGGGGAAGTCATTCTCAAGAAATATTCCCCGATAGGCGAGATGAGCGAGTTCGCCAGTCAGTTTGCCGATTCTTTAAACCAGACCAGCGGACAAATCTCGTGCATTTCAGATAGAGATGCGATAATTGCCGTATCAGGTGCGCCAAAAAAGGATTTTAACGAGAAGCCACTTAGCCAGGACCTGGAGAGGGTAATGGAGGAAAAAACCACCCTGGTTGTAAAGTCTCCAGCAGACAAGCCTATACAAATATTCTCGGATGAGACTGAAAGAAAGTACACAGCCCAGGTTATTGCCCCAATAATCACCGAGGGCGACCCT
This sequence comes from Clostridiaceae bacterium, assembly GCA_012511915.1. Lineage (GTDB taxonomy): Bacteria > Bacillota > Clostridia > Monoglobales > Firm-18 > JAAZFB01. The sequence goes on along the minus strand of JAAZFB010000565.1, from coordinate 1,886 downwards.
GTTGGCGCTGTTATACTTCTTTCAACCGATCCTAACACAACCATGGGAGAGGTTGAGGCGAAGCTTGCCCAATCTGCCGCCGGGTTCCTGGGAAAACAGATGGAGCAGTAGATGACGGAGTGACAGACTGGACAGCGGCTGATGGAAAAACAGACGAGCTGACGGGAAAACAGACGGGACAACAGTTGAAAAAAGACAAGGTATTTATCAACTGACGGAAAAAGGACGGGGCAGCAGCGGATGGGGAAACACACGAGCCAGTAAAGGAACCATCCGGATATTACTTAAGTGCATGGACAATATGGCAGCAGGATTCCCGGAATAAACCGGTCTCCTGCTGTTTTTACTCTCCGAATTTATATAAATCCTTCGGACCGGTATAACCCTCTCTGATCTGTACAATTAGTTCGCATTAGCCTCAATTCTTAATATAAAAACTTCTCAAATATGTAATGACTTAAGACAAACCTAGTTGAAAAAAGTGCTGTTGAACCTATGTATTCTTGCTATCGGTATATTATTTAAAAACAAAATGGTTTTAAACATTTTGCTTTTATTTTGTAACTCCATAGCCGCTCTTTTTAGAGCGGCTATGGAGTTAGAGTATATCTTAATCGAAGGAAACATCAAAGTTACCATGGTTTCCACCGGGCAATATATACTTGAAGTTTGCAGTAGAATTATCTCCTAAACTAATATACCAGCAGCTACCCGTTGTAATTATTGATCCGACTCTCCATGGGCCTCCGTTAAGACTGTAAATAATTGAAGCTTTTGTTCTTCCTTGCACAGTCCAGTCTGGAGTGATTTTTATGCGCTTTCCTGAAGCATTATTAATATTAATGTTATATACAACACCGTAGTTACCAGCATTTACAGATAAAGAACCTGTCTTATACGAAACAACCCCTACATACTCATCAATGTTATAAGAAACTGGCCATTCGGAAAACCTGTAAGTTTGCCCTGATACTGCATTAACTGTTACATTCTTTTGTGCATAATCTAACTCACCACAAAAGGTATTAGTTGCATGAGAAGCAGGTGCTGAGACATTAAAAACATCTGAAGCTGTAAACTTAGTACCTGCGGCAAATACCCTCATCCAAACATTCGATGATTTATTTAATTTGAAGCATGCTCATCCAAAAACAAATTTAGAATAGCCTGGTTCTAAGTTGAAATCCTTAACCCATACAAACATACTTGTATATGGGGGAATATCTATTGTTTGTGTTGATGCATCGAAATAACTTTTTAATGCATAAGGTGTATATTCTAAAAATAGTGAATCAGTAGAGCCATTATTGTCTAAAGCAATAATTGACCCTCCTTTATAGGTGATTGTTGCAGTAGTAGAATTTGAATTTAAAATTGCAACTCCTACTCTACAACTGTCATTGTTATCCCAACCGTTATATAAATTATGATAAAACTCAACATCTTTATATGAAGTACCGAGTGAAGTTCCCCACAAATACACTAATTCATCGCGGTGAATACCGAAACATTCTGGGTCATTTGAATAAATGAAATTGTTTCCTGACCTGGTAAAGGTTAATCCTGTTATTGCATAGGTATTCACACAGAATAGTAAAAATACAACAGTAAAGGTGAAAATAAATAATTTCCTTCTCATAATAACAACCTCCAATGATTTTTTTTAGCAGCTGCCTAATGTAAGATTAATGGAAAGATACTCTATAATCAACCATAAATATACAATATAGTAATTAATTATCATAAAAAGTTCTATTATTGCATTGAAAAGCAAAAATTCCTGAAAATCGGTATAATAATATTTTTCAGGTTCAATAATTGCTTAATTAAGTAAGAAATGGGTTACTTTGAAATATGACTATCTCAGATAAGGGTGTATGTAACTC
>JAAZFB010000564.1 GCA_012511915.1 Clostridiaceae bacterium | reverse complement strand
GTTATATGTTTTAGTCGGCGATTTATCCGTAACATGCCAGTTAGGCGCCAAATCAAGATTCGGAAAATATGTGTCGGCGATAAAGGTTTCGTTTATTTTTGTTATGTAAGCCGTTTGACAAAAAGGCAGCAACAGATTATAGATTCTTCCGCCGCCTATAACAAACAAATCGTTGTCATTGTATTTTTTCAGTTGTATAAACAGACTATCAATGCTGTTACAGACAATTGCACCATCAGCTTCTAATTTGGTATTTTGGGATAAAACAATATTTATACGGTTTTTCAAAGGCACACCACCGGGTAGCGATTGTAATGTTGCACGCCCCATTATAACAACTTTGCCTTGGGTTTTGTCTTTAAAAAAGCGCATATCTTCGGGAATATGGCTAAGCAATTTCCCATTATAGCCTATACCCCATTTTCGATCAACCGCAGCGATTAAATTCATAATTATATTACCTTTCCGGATTCGCAAAATATAATTGACATTTTTTTACGCACTTACCGTGAGCCCGGATAAGACGCGAAGACGGTCATGCACCTAAATGCGTGCGTCGAAGGAGCTAATACGGAGCATAAGAGAGTCGAACAATTATTGTTTTATACTATTCCTAAATTAAATTATTGATTGAATTTAGTATAACATAAATAAATATTACAGTCAATAAAGGTGGTAACGAGCATATGCAAGCAAAAAAGAGAGTCGGGTCACAGACAATGAAAATAAACGGTGATGTTAGAATAATCGGTAGTGCAAGCATTGTCGGCAAATAGGAGAGTGAAGGACCGCTTGGTAACGACTTTGACGTAACGGTTGAAGAGGGTCATTGGGGTGAGGCATCATGGGAAAAGGCTGAAATTAAATTTCAAAAAGAAACGGTAAGCCTCGCAGTTAATAAGGCCGGAAAAGCTTTATCCGCAATAGACATGGTTTTTGCAGGCGACCTTATAAATCAGTGTATATGTTCCGCCTTTGGGTTTCGTCAACTACAAATACCCTTTTACGGCATTTACGGTGCCTGTTCTACCATGGCAGAGTCCCTTTCACTCGGTGCAATGGCAGTAGACGGCGATTTTGCAGAAAATGTCGTATGCGGTACAAGCAGTCATTTTGCCTCTGCCGAACGACAATTCAGACTGCCGATGGAGTATGGAGCACAGCGCGCTCCGACAGCACAATGGACGGCAACCGGCTGCGGAATGGCGGTGCTTTCTAATGAGGGGGAGGGGCCGTTCATAACACATATGACTACCGGAATAATAATAGACAACGCAATAAAAGATGCAAACAATTTAGGTGCAGCAATGGCTCCGGCGGCTGCAGATACAATAATAAAACACCTTAGGGACACCGGCAGGCAGCCTGAATTTTACGACCTTATAGTAACCGGTGACTTAGGCAACCTCGGGTCGGATATCGTAAGAGACTTGACGGAAAAGAACGATTTAGTATTGGGAGATAACTATAACGATTGCGGGTTAATGATATTTGACCTTAAAAAGCAAGATGTTCATGCCGGTGCTAGCGGATGTGGTTGCAGCGCGGCGGTGTTCTGCGGCCATATTTTAAAGCAAATGGAAAAAAAGGTTTTGCAAAATGTGCTATTAGTCGGAACCGGTGCGCTGATGAATCCCACGAGCATACAACAAGGTGAAACAATACCGGCGATAGCCCATGGTGTTGCAATATCAAACAATAATACTAATCCTTAATTAAATAATACTATTCCCATTTTAAATGTTGACACATTCGTGTCAACAACGCCGTTGGCGTAATACTAATACTAAATTCAATCAAATATAGTGTTATATTTGAGAGATGATTTTTTGCTGAGCAAGGCATGGGTTCTTTTGAATGCTTTTTGCATTCAAAACGGTTCCATAACGATGC
>JAAZFB010000563.1 GCA_012511915.1 Clostridiaceae bacterium | reverse complement strand
GTTCTTATATGATCCGCCCCTTGATGAACTATGCAAGGCAGCGAATGAAATTCGCAAACAATTTTGCTCCAATCAATTTGACATTTGCACAATTATCAACGGAAAAAGCGGGAAATGCACTGAGAACTGCAAGTTCTGCTCGCAGTCCTCACATAATCATGCCCATATTGCGGAATACCCTTTGCTGCCTGCTGAGAAAATCATAGAGGACGCAAAATTGAATTATGAACAGGGCGTGCTGCGCTATTCGATTGTAACTTCAAGTAAGCGCCTTTCTGATATCGAAATAGATGCGGTGTGTGATGCAGTGAAACAAATTCGTGAGCAAGTGGGGATCTCTGTTTGTATTTCTTTTGGTTTGCTAAACGAAGTACAATATAAAAGACTTAAAGATGCGGGCGTTACAAGGGTTCACAACAATCTTGAAACCTCACGAGAAAACTTTCCTAATATCTGCACAACCCATACATTTGGCGATAAAATTAACGCCATTCAAGCCGCACAATCAGTCGGATTAGCTGTATGCAGTGGCGGTATTATGGGGCTTGGCGAAACGTGGGATGACAGAATAGACATGGCGTTTACTTTGCGAGAACTTGAAATAAAAAGTGTGCCAATTAACATGCTCAACCCCATTCCTGGCACACCGTTTGAGAAATGTGAAAAACTAACGAATGAAGATATGCGACGTATTGTTGCTGTCTATCGCTTTATTTTACCGTCAGCCTCCATTCGACTTGCAGGCGGCAGGGGTCTGCTTATGGATAAGGGTGAGGCCTGCTTTCTATCCGGAGCGAATGCAGCGATTTCTGGCGATATGTTAACTACTGCCGGTATTACAATAGAAACTGATATGAAAATTTTAAAAAAACTTGGATATGAGGCGAAGCTTTGTAATGAGTAAAAAAATATTTATAACCGGAACCGGAACCGATGTTGGCAAATCCTTTGTTACTGGACTCATGATAAGGAAACTAAACGAAAACAAAAAGAAATCTGCTTACTACAAAGCCGCCATGAGTGGGAACGAGCGTGGGGCAGACGGAAATCTGATTCCGGGCGATGCCGTTTTCGTCAAAACTATATCAGGCATTTCGCAGCCTCTGTCGGAAATGTGCCCTTATGTTTATGAAACTGCTGTTTCTCCGCATTTGGCTTCTTGCATTGAGGAGAATCCGATTCGTATGGACATCGTCCGCCAGGGTTTTGATGCTCTTTGCCAAAAATATGATTATGTTACGATGGAGGGTTCCGGCGGAATCCTTTGTCCGCTATCCTTTGACAAAATAAAGCTTCAACTTGAGGATGTCATCAAAGAACTCAATCTTAGTTGCCTCTTGATTGCGGATGCAGGTCTTGGCACAATCAATGCCACCACGTTGACGGCAGCGTACATGCGCTCAAATAACATACCCGTCAAGGGAATTATTTTCAATCGCTTTCGCCCCGGGGATATTCTGCATGAGGACAACCTCAAAATGTGTGGAGCTATGACAGGGCTGGAAGTTTTAGCCTGCGTGAAGGACGGGGATATGGAACTGGATATTTCTTTTGATTTGCTGGAATCACTTTACGAATAAAATATTAAAGGGGGAATTATAGATGATTTGGTACCCATATGAACAGATGAAAACGATGCAAAATCCCTATAAGATTGTTGATGCCGAGGGTGTTTATATTTATACAAAAGATCAAAAGCTGATTGATTCAGTGTCTTCGTGGTGGAGCGTGATTCACGGCTACAAGCATCTCGAATTAAACGAAGCACTCTCATCGCAAATTGAAAATTTCTCGCATGTTATGCTTGGCGGATTGACACACGAACCGGTACAAAGTCTTTCTCAAAAGCTGGAAAGTTGGCTTCCGGGGGATTTGGATTACTGCTTCTTTTCCGACTCCGGGAGCGTTGCGGTTGAAGTTGGCTTGAAAATGGCGCTTCAATATTTTTTGAATTTCGGTGAAACACAGCGCACAACGGTACTGGCACTGGAGCATGCTTACCACGGTGATACATTCAAAACAATGGAAGTGGGCGATGACGAAGATTATCATTTTGTGCTGAAAGCATACGGTAAAAGCAAGCATGTCATTCACATTCCAACCCAAATCGAAGCTTTGGAAAAGGCATTCGCGGACAATCATGACCGCCTGAACTGCTTTATTGTTGAACCATTATTGCAAGGCGCCGGTGGAATGCGCATGTACGATATTTCGTTTCTGAAACGTGCGAGAGAGCTATGTGATCAATATGGTGTGCTACTGATATTCGATGAAGTTGCTACCGGTTTTGGGCGCACCGGAAATCGATTTGTGGCAGATCTAGTTCAACCCGACATACTCGTTCTCGGAAAGGCGCTGACAGGAGGATATATCGGCCATGCAGTCACCGTGGCAAACCACAAGGTCTATGACAGTTTTTACAGCGATGATCCGGCAAGGGCACTAATGCATGGCCCCACCTTTATGGGCAATGCGCTTGCTTGCAGTGTAGCGCTGAAGTCTATTGATATCTTTGAACAACAAGATTATATGTCCAAGACTCATAAAATTGAGAAAATCACCAAACGTGAGCTGGAGGGATTTTCTGATTCACGAATTAGGGATGTTCGTATCATGGGTGGCTGCGTATGTGTAGAAGTGTATGAT